>JAJRRK010000058.1 GCA_024279555.1 Campylobacterales bacterium | reverse complement strand
CCCAGCCTCTATAACGCGTATCACAAGATCGAGGCTTTGGGTGTCGAGGGTGAGACGACCCCGGCTGATGTCGTTGGTCCGGTCTGTGAGAGCGGGGACTTCTTCGGCAAGAACGTACCGCTGCCTCCATTGAACCATAACGATATACTTGTAGTACATTCTGCAGGAGCCTACGGTTTTACCATGGCAAGCAACTACAATACCCGCCCCAAGCCCGCCGAAGTGGCACTTCAGGGGGGAGAGGACAGATTGATACGCAGACGGGAGACCTATGAGGACCAGGTGCGTTTGGAGAAGGAGTTCCTGCAGTAGCGGGGAAAGGAGTCATGATGACACTCGATGAACTCAGAGAGAAGATAGACAAGGTGGACGATACGCTGCTCAAGCTCTACAATGAGCGTATGGAGCTGGTGCATCAGGTAGGAGAGCTCAAGAACACCACCGGTGCACCCATCTACCGTCCCGAGCGTGAGCAGGCGATCCTGCAGCGTCTCAAAGAGCAGAACGACGGAAAGTTGACCGATGAGGCGATCGACGCACTCTTTTTGGAGCTTTTTGCCGTTGCGCGTAATTTGGAGCGTCCTGAAGCGATCGCCTATCTTGGCCCTGAGGCGAGCTTTACCCATCAGGCTGCCGAGAGCAAATTTGGTGCGATGAGCGCCTATTTTCCTGTAGCGACCATCAAAGGGGTTTTCCGTGAAGTTGCCAACGGCAAGGCGAAGTTCGGAGTTGTGCCTATCGAGAACAGCTCCAACGGGATCGTCTCCGACACGATCAACTGCCTCAATGACTATGATCTCAAGATCATTGCGGAAGTGGTGGTTGACATTCACCACGTACTGGCGACACAGGCGGAGAATGTCAAGGATATCAAGCGTATCTACTCCAAAGATATCGCCTTTGGACAGTGTCAGGATTTTCTCAATGACTTCGGATTTGATGAGATCGAACAGATCCCGGTGGAGTCTACAGCAAAAGCGGCGAAACTGGCAGCGGAAGATCCCGAGAGTGCAGCGATCTGTTCGGCAGTGGCGGCGAAGATATACAATCTGCCGATTCTCTTTGAGAATATCGAGGACAATCAGAACAACCGAACGCGCTTTTTCATCATCAGCGACTTCGACAATGCGCCAAGCGGGAATGACAAGACCTCACTGCTGGTGAGACTGCCCAACCGTCCGGGTGCGTTGGTGGAGTTCCTCAACGATTTTGAAGAGGCGAAGATCAACCTCACCAAGATCAAGTCGCATATCGTCGAGGGAATCTCTATCTTCTTCATCGAGTTCAATGGCCACAAGGATGATCCGGATATCAAGAAGATCATTGAGAAACACAAGGATTCGATCAAGGTCTTGGGATCGTATGTCAAAGAGACGGACGATATCTAAAAATGCGTGTCAGCATTTTTAGATAGTGAAGAGTGAAGAGATAAGAATGAAGCGTGTTGGTATGCATTTCTCCGAAATGCTTTGATTGATAGGGTGGGTTAATCCACCAGTAAAAGGGTATGTATGAGATTTAACAAAGTATTGGACAACATTAAAACCTATGAAGCGGGCAAGCCTATTGAGCTGGTGGTGCGTGAATTTGGAATTACGCCCGAAGATGTAGTGAAACTTGCTTCCAATGAGAACCCCATCGGAACCTCTCCTGCAGTCGCAGAGGTGATCCGAAAGCATGCGGATAAAGCACATCTCTACCCTGATGACAGTATGTTTGAGCTCAAAGAGGCACTATCGAAAAAATTTGCGATCGAGGATGAGAATATCATCATCGGAGCAGGAAGTGACCAGGTGCTTGAGTTTATTTCACGTGCCCTACTTAATGAGAACGAATCGGTGTTGATGTCGGCAGTGACATTTGCGATGTATGAGATCTATGCCAAGCAGATGGGGGCGAAGATCTACCGCACGGCAAGCTGGGAGCATAAGTATGACGAGTTCATGGAAGCGTACCAGATGTATCTGCCGCGTATTGTCTATATCTGTACACCGAACAATCCCACAGGAGATGCCACTTCCAAAGAGGAGGTACTGCGTATTATCGAAGCAGTCGATCCGACACAGACACTTGTCGTAGTGGATGGTGCCTATATGGAGTATGCGGCAGCCAAAGATGAAAAGTATGCCATTACCCCAAAGGATCTGTTGGGCTATGAGCATGTCATCTATCTGGGTACATTCTCCAAAGCTTACGGGCTTGGCGGGATGAGAGTGGGGTATGGAATCGCGCAGTCACAGCTGATCAAAGCGCTTTACAAAATGCGCCCCCCTTTCAACATTACGACACTTTCCCTGGCAGCGGCGATCGAAGCGGCAAAAGATGAAACCTTTGTAGAGAAGTCTATTGCCCTGCATCAAGAGCAAATCAAACGCTATGAATCTTTTGCCAAAGAGAACGGTTTTGAATATATCGACAGTTATACTAATTTCATTACTTATCTTTTTCCTGATGAGATGGATTCAACAGCTATCTCAGATGCGCTGCTCAAACGCGGGGTGATCATTCGAAACCTTGCCTCCTACGGGATGAACGCGGTGCGTATTACTGTAGGAACAGCAAAACAGAACGATATCTTTTTCAGACACTTTGCAGAGGTTATCGCTTGAAGCGTGCAGAAGTTTTCAAAGCCGGCAGTATGAAGACCAGACCGGTCGTGCCTGAAGATTTTATAGAAGCTGAAGCAAAATCTGTTACTATGGAAAAAATCTCCAAAAAACAGATACGAACCATGGCAGAAGAGTTGGGACTGGCATATGATGAAGCACAGGTCTCTTTTGCCAAAAAGATTCTTGCCTATTGGCAGAAAGAACAGTGAGAGGATGATGGATATCAAAAACTATTCGATCGAAGAGCTGGAAGCATTGTCACAGAAGATCCGTGACCGCATACTGGAAACGGTGAGCAGGAACGGGGGGCATCTGAGCTCCACCATGGGTGCGACAGATTTGATCGTGGCGATGCACAGGGTATTTGATGTGAACAAAGATCCGTTCATTTTTGATGTCTCCCATCAGGCCTATGCCCATAAACTGCTTACCGACCGTTGGGACAGCTTCGATACCTTGCGACAGTTTGGCGGTATCTGCGGATATACTAAACCCAAAGAATCCCCTTATGACTATTATGTGGCTGGGCACAGCTCCACCTCCATCTCTCTGGCAGTGGGTGCTGCCAAAGCGATTGCACTCAAAGGTGAGGATCGCATACCTGTTGCTTTCATTGGTGATGGCAGTATGAGCGCGGGGATGGTCTATGAAGCGCTCAATGAGTTGGGAGACAGGAAATATCCGGTGGTG
>JAJRRK010000057.1 GCA_024279555.1 Campylobacterales bacterium | reverse complement strand
TGGAGCGACCTGCCCATCGAACCTTCACTCTTTGATGCCCAAGCGGTCAGATTGCTCACACAACAGCATTTTGACCACATATACAGCTCCGACCTGCTCCGCTGCACCCAGACCCTTGCCTATATGGGAATAGAACGCTACACGACCGATAAACGCCTCAGAGAGGTATGTTTCAAAGCAGATGTTGAAGGGAAGAGCTTCGAGGAGATCAGCGCCCTACCAAGCTACAGCGAACACCTACTTGAAAGCCAAAATACATGGCACGACTATATCTGTGACGAGTCGCAGTCTACATTCGAGCAACGCATCAGGGCATTTTTAAACGATATACCTTCCAAAGGAGAGATACTCATCTGCTCCCATGCGGGTACATTGAAAAAGATGCTATACTTTTTAGGCGTAAGTAAAGAGACGATAGGCTATTTGGAGTGGGTGCGCATCGAGCGGTACGACTCCATCATACAGGAAAGATAGACCATGGCACACAGACTCTATATTCTCAGCAGCGGGCCGGGCGGTACGGCATACCTCACTACCGAAGCGCTTGCCGTCCTTGAGGAGGCCGAAGTGGTCATTGGGTACCGCAACTACATCAAAGAGATCATGCCGCTGCTTGAAGGCAAAGAGGTACGCATGTCGGGAATGGTCAAGGAGTATGACCGCTGCCTTGATGCCATGCAGACAGCACAAAACGGGCGCACCACCTGTCTGGTTGCCAACGGGGATGTCAACCTCTTTGGCATCGCTACACGCACCTTTGAGATCATCGAGGAGATGGAACTATGGGATACCTTGGAGGTCATTCCCGTTGCCGGTGTCACTGCTCTTCTGGCGACTGCTGCACGCATCGGCGCACCCATCGGGCAGGATATGGCACTGCTTTCGCTCTCAGACAAAATGACCGATGTTGAGCTCATCGACAAACGGGTCAAAGCCGCCCTTGAGACGGACATGATCCTCTGCATCTACAGCCCCAAAACCAAAAAACATACCTTTCCCTACCTCAATCTGCTCGAAGCGCTTCAAGACTACAGCAGCCGCATTGCCGTCATCGCTTCGCATGTGGGACAGAAAAAAGAACGTATCACTGTAACTGATACCGATGCCCTCATCAAAGCGGGACTGGAGCACCCCCAGATTAGCATGTCGACGCTTCTTGTCATAGGCAACAGCCAGACACACCTGACCCCAAACGGCAAGGTATTTACCCCAAGACCCCGCAAACAGAAACGACTCAAAGGCGACAGATGAGCTACAGTGAATGGTTCAAGACACATGGCAAAAAACATGCCGCCGTCATGGCAAAACTGACACACATGAGCGATGAAGAGGTCATACGGTACTTCAGATTTGAAAATATGGTACAACATGAGCCCGACTTCTGTCCGCTCTATGCCAAACATCAAAAGTGCCACGATATGGAAGATCTCAACTGCTACCTCTGCGCCTGCCCGAACTTTCGCTTTGACGATGCAGGATTCAAAGAAATAGAGGGCAAACGTCTCATGAGTTACTGTGCCGTCGATTCAAAGGATGGTGATGTGTTTGAAGGAGAAGATGCCCTGCATCAAAACTGCACGGGATGTACCGTGCCGCACCACGAAGCATATATAAAATCTATGTTCGATAGAGACTGGTTCAAGATCATGCGAAAGGTTCCGTCAAAAGATCAGTCGTGAAAATCGATGATCCCATACTCGTCGTCATAGACCGTTCCTTTATGACGCTTGGCACGCTTGCGAAAGAGATACTCCTGTGCATCACCCTCTACCGTTACTCTCATACCAACATCCGCCCACTTATACATCCGCTGTGCAAAGCCGTTCTTCATCCGTATACAGCCGTGTGAAGCAGGACGGTTCGGTACATGCCCCAGATGCATCGCAATGCCGTCGTAGCTCAAACGCAACATATAATGCATCTTCGCTCCACCGTTGGGACGAGGCCACATGTTAGACCGGTGATACTTTTTCTTTTGCAGCACACGGTATTCACCGGTAGGTGTTTCACGTCCTTCTACACCGGAAGATATACGTCCGGAAAAAACGACTGAACCATCCTCATAGGCATACGCTTTCTGTTCGGAGAGGTCAACCACGATCTCTTTGTTCTCTGCGTGCAATATCAACACAGCAAAAAGAAGAAAAAAAACCGGACGTGTCATTTCAACAGGACCTTTCTTGACGTGTGATCATCGCCCCAAGGATCATATAGAGCAAAATGACATTCAAGATAAAAAGAAGCAGAAGAATCCCTTCATCAGAACTTCTGTCAAGCTGCAGTCCTGTCAGAGAATAGATAGACTGTAGAACAGCCAGAGAGATCACTGCCCTTTTTGTATTCCCATCGAAGAATGTTTGCACAAGATGATGGATATGACACTTATCCGCCGAAAATGCCGACCGTCCGTTACGCTTGCGGCGTATCATCACGATCAGTGTATCCAAAATAGGGATAGCAGCGATAAAAAGAATACTCACCGTTGGCAGGTAGGCAAGCGATTTGATCGCCAATACCGAGATGAGAAACCCCAATGTCAAAGAACCGCTGTCCCCCATAAAGATAGTAGCAGGATGCCAGTTGAAAAGGAGAAACGCAGCCAAAGCAGTAATGGTCAATGAAGCAAGTACGGTTATAAAGGTATCTCCATGTGTTATACCGACGATCATAAAAACAGCCAGGATAATTATGCCCAGTGTAGCGGATAGACCATCAAGTCCGTCAATCAGGTTCATTGCGTTGGTAAATCCTGAAACAGCAAAAATGGTAAAAGGTATGGACAACCAGCCAAGACGAAGTTCCTGCCCGAAAAACGTACCCAGTTCATCGATCACGATACCATCAAAGTAGAGAAGAACCGTAGCAAAAATGATCACGAAGAATTTCGTATTGGGAGAGGTATCATGATGGTCATCCAACACCCCCACAAAGAAGACCATACCAATGGCGATAGAAGTCCATAGATATTCGAGCATGATATCCCAATGGAACAGTGCAAAAACAATGAAGACAGCAACCGAAAAACCGATACCTGCCCCTCGTGGAATAATACTGCAGTGTATACTGCGTTCATTGGGTATATCAAGCAGCCCTATGCGTGGAGCAAAATGTCGCACAGTCCATACAAGCCCCGTACTGAGAAGGAAAACGGCAAAAAGTTCGAACCACATCAGATATCAGTCACTAAGATATTTCAGTGTTACGAACGGCGCAGCGATCTTGGTGATAGTCTCGAACGGCTTGGTGAAGTTGTCCGAGGCAACTTTGAACTCCTTCCAGTCGTCCGGCTGGACATAGACGATGTCATTGGGACGCAGCATTAGACTGGCATAGTTCATTGTATCAAAATGTGTCAGATCGACACGTCTGATATGCATTCCATGGTTGTCATTGGAAAGAATGATGATACTGTCTCTCACTGCTGAGTCGGTCAGATCACCTGCATGTGCGATCGCCTCAAAGAGTGTCATCTTCTCTTTGTCAAGCTCGATCACTCCCGGTTTTTTCACTTCTCCCAGTACCAGAATACGCTTGTTAAGTACCTCTACATAAACTGACGGTGTATTAAGATACTTCTTGTATAGACGGGTGATCTTGTCTGCTGCCTGAGTCTGGGTCAATCCTGCAACATGTACTTTACCGATAAGCGGCAGTCTGATATTTCCTGCAGTATCGACCAATATCCCCTTTTGAGTCATGGGCTGTCCCAATTCATTACTGCTCGCCATGCTCTCCTGGTTTGGATCTTTATAAAGTATGACCGCCAGCCTGTCCTGTGGCAAAATACGGTACTCAATACTCCTGTCACTGATCTTCTGACTCTCTACCGCATGCTGTGTCTGCAGCAGTTTATAGTCCGAGTCATTACCGCACCCGACCAACAACAGGGCAAATACCACCCCTCCGATCCACTTCATTCCCTTCATTCTTCTCTCCTTTTTCAATAAAATTAATGGTATCACAAATACCATAAAAACTTATAACAATTCATCATTTCTGATCGTGTTGTGTTTCCATATCTCTGCATAACTCTCTGACATAAAAACCCTTGAAAGCATCTCAACCTGACGCCGGTGGTGGGTGTCTGAGCCAAGAAAATCGATCATACCGTTCCTGCTGAGAAACTCCGCCAACTCCTTGGCTCCTGTGCCGTAATGCCCGCCAAAAGAGTTCAGATTGACTTGAAAATGTACACCAAGATCCTTGAAGCGCCGATACTCCTTCTGAGGATTACGGATATAACGGTAACGCTCAGGATGGGCCATCATCGGCTCATATCCAGCTTCTCCGATGGCAAAAATCATCTCTTCGATCTGAAGCGGTTTTGAAATATATGAACTCTCGAAAAGTACATACTTCCCGCCTATGGCAAGGATATGCTCTTTTTTCATCTCATCGTAAAAGAACTCATCCAGATAATACTCTGCCCCTGCCTCTATCTGCAGTGCAATACCGGCTTTTTGTGCTTCAACTCTGAGATGTTCCAATCCACTGTATATGGTCTCTGCACTGTTGGGATAACTGTCGGACATGATGTGGGGTGTGGTGATCACCTTCTCATATCCCACCTCTTCCAGGCCTTTTAACAGCATGAGGCTCTCCTCCATACTCTGTGCGCCATCATCTATGCCCGGTATAAGATGGGAATGGATATCGACACGAAGCTTAGGATTCTCTTCTGTGTTCTTCTCTTTTTTTTTCAGAAAAGAGAAGAACATCACTTCCCTTCCTCATAATAGCCATACCCGTAACCATACCCATATCCATAACCGTTTTTGTCTATTTTCACATCGTTAAGTACAACAGCCAGTCCATGTATCTCACGCAGAGATGAAAGTTCTTTGATACTGTTGACAAAACTCTTTTTCGAGTACCCTGCACGCAGCAGATAGATGCTTGTGTCGGACAGATGCATCAGAGTACGTGCATCTGTGACCAACCCGATCGGCGGTGTATCGAGAATGATCACATCATACACTTCACGCAGTTTTTCAATCACCTTTTCCATCAGTTCGCCCTGTATGAGTTCACTAGGGTTCGGTGGGACAGGACCTGAAGTGATGACATCGAGGTTCTCATATTCCGTCTTTTGAATCACATTGGAAAGTGTAGTACTGCCGGAGAGTAATGTACTCATACCATGTGCATTGGAGAGCCCGAACTTCTCATGAAGTGTCGGTTTACGCATATCAAGGTTTAACACGATCGTCTTCTTGTTGGCGATGCTCATGATCGCTGCCAGATTGATACAGACAGTTGTCTTTCCTTCTCCACTTATTGTCGATGTCACCGAAATCACATGGGAACGTCCTTTGCGTACCATAAACTGCAGGTTTGTACGCAGGTTTCTGAAAGATTCCGCTACAGCTGATTTCGGAGAGACCAGCACTTTCAGTTTCTCTTTGCCATCTTTCATATGAGGGATGAAGCCCAGCATCGGAGTATCTATGAGATGTTTGACATCTTCCTCACTCTGTATCCTGTCATCGAGGAAATTACGGAGAAATGCCACTGCGATCCCCGCGATAAGACCCAGTATCAGCCCCACAAGGACGATCAACTTTCTTTTGGGTTTGATCGGTTTCTCAGGAAGCAGTGCCGTATCAATAATACGGTTTCTGCTGACCGTTGCCGCTTTGATGATCGCTGTTTCAGAACGTTTCTCCAGCAAATAGGAGTATATCTTCTCATTAACCGCGAACTTACGCTGCAGCTGTCCATACATACGTTCATCTGCAGGCAGTTCGTTCAGCTGCTTCTGATATTTTTTGATAGACTTTTCAAGCAGTGATTTCTTCTCGTTGATACTGTTACGGAGATTGTCTATGGTCTCGATGATATTCCGTTTAAGGTAGGCGATCTGCTTTCTAAGCTTGATCACTCCCGGATACATCTCGGTATAATCTTCACGCAGTACTTTCTTCTTGATGATCGCTTCCTGCAGTGCCTTGATCTGTTCAGCCAATGCCTCACTTGCAATGCCAATCCCTACTACAGAGACTGACTCAAGGTGTTTCCCCTTCTTGATCTGCTTATAGAGGTTTTCAAGCATCTCCCTCTCCATGGAGATCTCTTCGAGTTTCGCTTCAGCTTCACTCATCTGCCTGATGATCACTTCTGCCTTGGAACTGAGACTGATCGTATTGGTCCCTTTTTTGAACTCCTCTATCTTCACAGCCGAACTTTTAAGGTTCTCGGTGATCTTCTTGAGCTGCTTGTCAATGAACGCAAGCTTGCGTGTCGCCTCTTTGGTCTTCTTCTCAATACTCTGGCGTATATAGGCATCTGCCAGAGCATTGGCATATTCCTGCGCACGAAGCGGTACATTGTCTTCATAGGAGATACGCAGAATCGTCGAAAATTTCGAGGTCTGCGAAACATCTACCTTTCCTGTTGGAAAGTTCTCTTCATGGACCACAAAACTGTAAGGGGCATCATCAAGCGGTGCCTTGCGTACAACATTCAGGTGGAAGTATCGGCTTACCACCTCTGCTCCATAAGGGAGTACTTTGTCGTAACTCCATGTTGTCCCGTTCTCATCCTTCGCTTCATCTACTACCAGACGGTAATGCTTGTTATCGACCCTGTGGAGTTCAAAAGGGATCCCAAAGCCTTTAATCATCCCTACTTCAAAAGGAGAATCTTTGTAAAGTTCTATCTTTTTATAGCGTCTCGTAGTAAAATACTGGTGACTGAAATCAACCTTCTCAAGCGCTTTTTTTGCAAGAAAACGGGATTTGATAATCTCGATCTCCGTATCGGAGTTGAGCACTCCCGGATCCATTGCCATGCTCAGTATGTCGTTACTTCCCCCGTATCCACGCTGCTGAAGACCGACCTCGACGGTTGAAGAGGCCTGATAGACATTGGGTTTGAAATAGGCGATGTAAGCACTTACCATACCGAAAAGTATGACAAAAAGCATGATCATGTATCTATAACGGTAAAGTGTACGAAAGACTTCCTTAATATCTATCTCATCCTCATCAATATGTGAATGTTCACTACTCATGTATTCCCTTGTTCATATCCGGCACATGCCGGTCAAAATATAGAGTAAGCAAAGGAGTCCCCCTCTCCGCTTCCCTAAAGATCACATAATATTGTTATACGTAACAGTATCCGTTTTTTAGAAGTTGTATGTCACTCCCAGTGTAAAGGCATCTGCATCTGCCTGAGGTATACCACTCCCGTATATTCCGTCCATATCATTTGCCAGTGAAGTATAGTCGAAGAAGAGCTCGAACTGTTCGTTCAGATCATAACTCGCTCCCAGTCCCCACTGAAATCCACTGTCATCCACATCAACGACCCCACCATTGGTACCACTAATATCGACACTTCCGTAACCCAGCAATGCATAGAGACTGATCTTTTCTGTTATAGGATATTGTGGTTTGACAAAAAAACTCCACCCACTCATTTTGACAACATCTTCCTTGGCAAAAGTAGTTGTATATCTCCCTTCCAGTGCGATATAGGGGTTGAAGTTGTACCCTGCCTGCAGCGTCACATTCCCCAGCCTGTCCTGCCCGTTCTTTCCACTGAAGATATCCATCGATACAGCAGCATTACGAGTACTGACCGCAGCAATACCCACTCCTGCATAGAAATTCCCCTCGCTCACCACTACCGGAGTGTCTACCATCGGTTCTACCGGAGCGATATCTCCACCTGCCATTGCTGCTGCACTCAGTACTATTGCTGATAAAAGCATCTTTTTCATTTTTATACTCCTATTTCATAATATATTTTATTATAACCTGTTTTAATTGAATATATTATGATATTTCTGTATACCCATTCGGGTTCTTACGCTGCCAGCGCCAGGTATCTTCGCACATCTCATTGATGCTTTTTTTGGCTTCCCACCCGAGTACCTCTCTGGCGTAACCCGGATCGGCATAACACTTGGCAATGTCACCGCTGCGGCGAGGTGCGATCTCATAAGGTACCTTCTTCCCGGAGGCTTTTTCAAAAGCACTTACCATATCCAGTACAGAATATCCCTGACCCGTACCCAAATTGACTGTCAGGACACCATTGAGACTCGCTATCTTCTCCAGTGCCTTGAGATGGCCTTCGGCCAGATCGACCACATGGATGTAGTCACGTACACCCGTACCGTCATGGGTATCATAGTCATCACCAAATATGCTCAGCTTCTCTCGCTTTCCTACGGCTGTCTGTGCAATGAAAGGCATAAGGTTGTTGGGAATACCGCTGGGATCCTCCCCTATTTGGCCGGATTCATGTGCCCCTACCGGGTTGAAGTACCGAAGCAGAACCACCTTCCACTCACTGTCTGAAACATATACATCACGCAGCATCTCTTCGACCATCAGTTTGCTGCGCCCATATGGGTTTGTCGCGTAAAGGGGAAAATCCTCTTTGATGGGTGTTGTGTGCGGATCACCATAAACAGTCGCAGAAGAGCTGAAAACAATGGATTTACAGCCGTGTTCCGCCATTACTTCACACAGCTGCACCGTTCCACAGACATTATTCTCATAATATCTAAGCGGCTGTTCCACTGACTCTCCCACCGCCTTCAACCCGGCAAAGTGGATAACCGCATCAACCTTGTGTACAGAAAAAACCTTTTTCAGGTCATCCCTCTTTCTGATATCACCCTCTATGAGATTTACATTTTTTCCCGTCAGTTTCTCAACTCTGCGGATGCTTTCAGGGGATGCATTGCAAAAACTGTCAAACACAATGACTTCGTATCCGCTTTCAAGCAAAAGCAGTGTTGTATGCGAACCGATATACCCGGCCCCTCCGGTCACCAGAACAGTCATCACTGATTTCACTTACTCTTAAGGGTAAGTTTTTTAAACAGGAGCCACAGATCGGTCACGGTAATTATAAGATAGGCACCAAATACCCAGAAAACGACCTGGGAAAGTCCACTGTAAACATGAAAGAAATCGGTTATACTGATACCGACATAGAAATAAAAAAGCACCAACATCAGCAACATCCCAAGCATATAGGGTAGAAAAAATGCCGAAATGACAGATACAACCAACGGATTTTTTTCAGCGAATACATACATACTCTCCGAACGTGTCAAATTCTCATCCTCTATATCACGCATAATAATCCTGGTTCTTTCTGACATATCATTACGATTGAGTCTGACCAGTCTGTAATCTGTCTGCTGATGTTTTTTCTTCATTGTTGGACTCTTTGTATTTGGATTTTGTAATGATCGATTATAACAAAATAGTTTGAATGAATTCTGTAAGATGTTGGGGGTTTTAAGGAATGGTGTCAACCGCAGTGCTAAAATACACATCCCAGTTTCTTCGAATTTCTCGGCTTACAGTCGAGGAATGTACTCTAATCTCTTTTCTACGTATGGCTTTTTGTGTCCAACCTCTTTCCAAATAAAGAGAAATAGTGCAAGTGTGGATTCCCTTTGGTCATGGTATCTTTTCTTGAGGGTTAACTGTTTGTATTTCATAGTGCATTCCTGTTTTTGTCGTGAAAAAAAGGATAACC
>JAJRRK010000056.1 GCA_024279555.1 Campylobacterales bacterium | reverse complement strand
TGACCGCCTCGATGCTTTTATAGTGTCCCACCTTCGTGCGTGCCGCATCACACTTGTAAGGCAGCAGGTATTTGCTCATATAGACCGCCGAGAGGATCGACTTGAGCAGCATCGTCTTTCCCCCCGCATTGACTCCTGTCACCAAAAGGATCGGTTTTGACATATCGATGCTGACGGGTACGGGGTCTTCAATGGCAGGGTGGGCGAAATCATGCAGCACCACCTGTTTGCCCTTGCCGGGCAATACAAATTCATACTCCATCGCACGGGCAAAATGCACCCGCGCCTGATAGTGGTCAAAACGGTCATAGGCTTTGTCAATGAAACCCAAAAAACGTTCCCAGGTATGGAACGTCGCCGAGATCTGCTTGCAGTAGCGCCATATGAGCTCCGAACGGCTGCTTAAAAGGGCTGCCTCTTTCTCTTTGAGGTGAGAGACACTTTGGGGAATGATGTAAAAAAACCCGCCCGATGAGCGCCCTACTATAGTGGCTTTAAGCGCATTGTTGAAGCCACCGCGTACCAGCAGGGTCTCCTCCCCGCTGTGAAAATGCACCTGTGTATCGACCAGATAATCGTGCAGTTTGGCAGAGTGTGTCAGCTTATAGAGGGTCTCTTTGATCTCGCTTTTATTGCGTTTGATCGCCTGCTCCAGACGCATCAGCTCAGGATCGCGTTCGGGGTTGATCTCCCCCTCTTCGGTGAAATAGCCCACAACCTCCATGATCTCATCGGGGATCTCGATCTCCCCTATCCAACTTCCCACCGGTTCGGGAAGACTCAATGCTTTGAGGCGGTTGAAGTAACTGACCATCGTTATGAAGGCATAGATCTCCTCCAGTCCGAGTACCCCCTGTTTTTTGATCAGGTTGAGTTCACGCTCAAGGTTGGGTACCGCTTTGGGAGTGGGAAACTGCACAGAGGAGAGCGCTTTGATGTAACGGTGGTGCTGATTGATGTCACCCATCATGGCAACCGGTTTCTCTCTGGCAAAGAACTGCTTGAACTGGGCAATATAACCGTCAAGATCCAGCTTCTGTATGATCGTTTTTTCACGATCTTCCTGTACATGCATCCGGTTACGTCTCCCCTCTAATCTGATACGTAATGTCTCCCGCACCGAAGGCAGTGACAAGCCCTTCGGAATATTCACGTATCACTTTACCATCCTTAAGTATCTTTACAACAGAGTCCTCTTTGGTCACAGAATCTGCCATCAGCAGTTTATAGCGGCTGAATGCCCCTTTGAGGTCAATGTCCACAGGCAGTTCTCCCGCTGACCAGATAGGAAGGATCACCAGTTCGTCCACTCCCTCGAAACACTCGACAAAACCGGGAAGATTGTCAATCGTGCGGGAGTATTTATGCGGCTGCCAGATGACATTAAGTTTGTGGAATCCGCGCAGCTTCTTGTAGCTCTGTAGCGACTGCATCGTCACCTTGATCTCGGTGGGGTGGTGTCCGTAGTCATCAATCACCACCATCTGCTCCTGATTCTGTACGATATCGAAGCGCTTTTTGATCCCCTTGTAGTTTCGCAGGTTTGCCCTAAGTGTTTCAATATCTTCTCCAAGCTCCAGTCCGGCAAGAATTGCCAGTGCCGCATCGAGTGCGATATGCTCACCGAAACCGAAAACCTCGAAGCTTCCCATATCACGGAAGGTAAAACGGGTATGAGGTTCCCCTCCAACAAGTACGAACTCGATGTCATGCAGGTCTTTAGAGGGGTAGAGCTTGATACTCTCCATATCAAGTGATGCGAGGAATTCATCTTCGGCATTGATCACGCGAATTTTTGCAAGTGAAAGAAAGTTTCTATAGGCATTGTAAAAACGCGCTTCGTCATACTCATAATACTCCATATGCTCAGGTTCGACATTGGTCACGATGGCGAGATAGGGGTTGGAGTTGAGGAAGCTCTCATCGCTCTCATCGGCTTCAAAGACCACTTTGTCGTTGGGGTAGTTACGCACATTGGAGCCGAACTCCTTGGAAATGGCACCGATGAGCGCACTGGTCTTGGGCAGCAGGGAGGCGAGCATCGCAGAGGTGGTACTCTTACCGTGTGCCCCACCTACTGCATAGACCTCTTTGTTCCCGAGTATGAATTTCAGCGCCTCTTTACGGGAGAAGAGCTCGATCCCCAACGCTTTGGCACGCTTATACTCCGGGTTGTTGGGGCGCACCGCAGCAGAGTAGATGACCCTGTCAACCCCTTCGACCGCATCGGGATGGTGCGGGATGGTGATCTTCGCACCGAAGTTGGTCGCCAGATCGTTGGTGATCTCCGTCTGTTTGATATCCGAACCGGAGATCTTGTGCCCGTCGTTGTGCAGACACTTCGCCAGTGCTGAAAGGCCTATACCGCCTATGCCTATAAAGTGTATCTTCATTCTTCCTCCCTCAACAAAAGTAAACGCATTACATCTCTCTTTATCTTTATGGTCGGTAAACCGACCCTACACGAATACACTCTTCACTAAAATGCTATGCGTTCTTGTCCGCCTCCAGCACCTTCAGCTCCTCTTTGCCCTCCTTGACATACTTTTGGTACATTTGCAACAATATATCCGTCGGTTGGACAAAAGTCTGAATGAAAAATGCCAGAGGATCGTGCGGATCGACATCTTTGACATCGACCAGATTTTCGATAAAATCATCGAAGCTCATCCCCGCCATCACAGCCGCCGCATTAACCATCATTGCATCTTTGAGATCCTCGTAGTCGATGGTATGGTAGAGCACCAAAAACATCTCTTTGGCGCCTTTTTTGTCATTTTCACTGTATCGCTGAATGGCATGCTCATAGATGGCACGGGCAATGGCACGCTCCTCTTCATTGGTAACGACGTTGAAGTCCTTATGCTCACTCAAATACTCCGCCAATCTGTCAAACGCTGTGTTGACGATGAAAGTAAAGATCTCGTTGATCTCATCTTCAGGTGCTTCAATGATCAGTTTGGCATCAAGCAGCTGGTATCCCTTGTGGACACTCTCTTCGGCTTTACACTCTTTTTCGAGCCGCTCCATATTGGCAAGAAACTCAGGATCTTTCTTGAGCTCGTCTACATGTATTTCTGGGGTTTCCATATCAATCCTTTTTTAAACAATAAACGCATTGCCACGCAATGCATTCCGATATTCTTAATGCTTAATGCTTAATGCTTTATTCAGCGCAGCGATCCTCTCCAGCGCCTCACGCGTCTTGTCTGCCTCATACACCAATGCCAAGCGTACATACCCTTTGCCCTCACCTTCTCTTCCAAGGAAAGAACCGGGGATTACTTTGAGATTATAGCGCTCATAGAGCTTGACGGTATAGTCTATCTCATCTTCCACCTTCATCCAGATGTAGAAGGTCGCTTCCGGAGGCTCCACACCCAGCACCTCTTTGGCGACCTCAAAGTTCTTTTTGTACTTTGCTCTGAAACCGTCTACATGTTTTTGGTCCGCCCAGGCAGCCGCCGCAGCATGTTGTAACGGTAGCGGTGAGGCACAGCCCACATAGGTACGATAGACCATATACTCTTTGAGGATGGCTGCATCTCCCGCAATAAACCCGCTACGCAGTCCCGGTGCGGAGGAGCGTTTGGAGATGGAATTGATGACCAAAACATTTTTAAATTCACCATTGCCTACCTCTATGCTGGCATTGAGCAGGGAGGGTACAGGCTTGTCTAAGTAAAGATCGGCATAACACTCATCATTGAGCAGTACGAAATCATACTTGAGTGCCAGTGCGACCCACTCCTTCATCGCTTTCATCGGCATAGTGGAAGAGGTAGGATTGTTGGGAGAGTTGAGGATGACTAGATTGGCTTCTGCCAGTACCGCCTCATCCGCTACAGGCTGAAAACCGTTTTGTTCATTGAGGTTGAGGTAAACCACATCCGCCCTGCTCGCTTTGGCTGCCCCTTCATAGATCTGATAGAAAGGGTTGGGAAAGACCATCAGCGGCGCCTCGACATCATGCAGCAAAAACTGCGGGAAATTGAAAAGTACCTCACGCGTTCCAAAGGTCGGAATGATCTGTTCGTTGGTCAGATTCAGAGAAAAACGGTTCTTCAGATAGGTCAGCATCCCCTCCCGAAGTACCGATTCGCCGGCTGTTTTAGGGTATTTGTTCAAAAGTGGCGCATATTCATGCAGTGTGTCAAGTATGAACTGCGGCGTCTCGAACTGCGGCTCGCCGATTGTCAAAGACAAAGGGGCATAGTCACGGTTGGGGAGTCTGTTTTCAAGTAGTCTTTTGAGTTTCTCAAACGGGTAGGTTTCAAAGTTCATCGGCAGCCTGATTTTTTAGGATATTATAGCCAATTTGGGGTTAAGGGCAGACCAAAAAAGCACCGCTGTTGACTTGATCTCTTACACGAGGCAGTGCTTCCCGTGCCGCCGCTTCGCTCTCGTAGGGACCAATCAGTACTCTATATGCATCAGACTCTGCTTCAACGCGATATGCATACCCCATGTCTTTGATTCGTGCCATATACGCATTTTGCGGCTGATGTGAAAATGAGTCCGCCTGGATAAAACAGGCTTTTCTTTCCGTATGTTGAAAGCGTGGTTCATCCGGTGCACGCTTGGGCTTTTGTATGCCCCTTCCCTTGTAGTTGACCAGCCATTGGATGATCTCGTTCTGAAGCTTGGCGGCTTTCCATCGTCCCTGTCGGGTATTGACCAAAATCACTGCGGTATAGTAACGACCGTTTCGGCTCTTGACATATCCTGCAATGTTCTTGACCCGCTTGAGCGTTCCTGTTTTCATCCATGCCCTGTTTCGGACTACCGTACCGCGAAAGCGTTTTTTGATGGTACCGTCCACTCCGGCGATGGACAGGGTCTTCATCCAGCGCATCCCGTAGCGTTCATACGCATTGTCCAGCACAGATGCCAGCATCTTGGCATTAAGCTTTGCTCTGCGAGACAGTCCGCTTCCGTTGTCGATGTGCAGTGTACCGTTTGATAATGCCCCGTGTTCACGCAGTATCTTTACTACGGCACGCCGACCCTTATCAAGCGTCGCAGGTGCACCATACACCTTCGCCCCCAAAAAGAGCAGCAGATGTCTGGCATAGAGGTTGTTTGACTTCTTTGCCGTCTTGGAGACGATCTTCTCCAACGGTTTGGAGTAGTGTGTGAAAAGAATGCGTGCATTGGAGGGAACTTTTCGTAACCGCATATTCCCTTTGACCTCTACACCTGCACTGTGCAGTGCATCTTTGAGTGCATAGTAAAAAGAGAGGTAGGGTTTAGTGATCACCTTGCAGATATTACGGGTACTACAACGCTTGGAGATCTTGCCTTTGAGCCACACTTCGGGTACGGCTTTGGAGTCGTCTATCTTCACCAACGGCCATGAGTAACGTCCCCGGCAGGGCTTGTTGACCCGTTGAAGCTGGTTATGGATAACAAAAGAGCTGTCGGGGTGCTTTTTGCTGACACTGTTTTGGTTTGGAGCAACACAGATAGTACTGACCCGTTCATTGAACATCATCGCATCGGGCATCGCATTGTAAGGGCTATAGGGGTTTTCATCGAAACGGGAACTGTTCTTCGTGCCCACTCTGAAATAGCTTCGGTCGATGATGATATTGCCGGTGATCTTCCGTATCCCCGCGGCTTTGATCTGCGCGACAATATCGTCCAGATCGTCCGCATTCAGCGTAGGATCACCAAATCCTTTGACGATGAGATCACCATGGAGTACCCCATTTTTTAGGGTACCGTTCCGGTAAAACTGCGTCGGCCATCGGTAGTCAAACCCCAACTTCAAGAGCGCCGCATAGGTGGTGAGCACCTTGATGACCGAAGCGGGGGTACGGGTGAGTGAAGCATTCAAGGAGGCCACGACACGGCGACTCTCGCCCGCCTCTTTGATGTAGATGCTCAAATCTTTCTTGGGAAGCCCTGAGCGTTTAATCGCGCTTTCAATACCTGCAGGCAGCGCATAGAGCCAGTAACTTGTTACCGCCAACAGCAGTAAAATTCGTTTCATTTCATTTCCTTGCAGGCATGCAGCAGCCGCTCCATCGCCTCTTCTATCACACAATGGGAAGTTCCCACATTCAGACGCATAAACCCTTCTCCGCCACTGCCAAAACCTGCACCGTCGTTCAGTCCGAGTTTCGCGTTTTGGATGAAGAAGTCTACCAACTCTTCCTGAGAAAGCCCCATGTACGTACAGTCAAGCCACATCAAAAAGGTCGCTTCCGTTGGTACCGACTTAACAGGAAGCGCATGCTTTTGCAAAAAAGTGTTGACATAAGCGATATTCCCCTGCAAGTGTTTTTTCAACGCTTCAAGCCATGCACTGCCGTCTTCATAGGCAGCCATCAGCGCCTCGATGCCGAACGGATTACCGTTGGTAATGCCCGAACGATCCTGCTCGGCTTTATAGGCACGACGGATACGCCCGTCTGGAATGACGGCAAAGGAGGTGTTGAGCCCCGCTACATTGAAGGTTTTCGAGGGGGCATGGAGTATGACACACTGTTTCTTGGCCGCTTCGAAACTGCCCAGACTCCGATGCGTTCTACCATAGACAATATCGGCATGGATCTCATCTGCAACGATCTTCACCCCGTAACGTACACAGATGGCGATGAGCTGATCCAGCTCTGCATCACTCCATGCACGTCCGGTCGGATTGTGTGGTGAGCAGAACAAAAACAGCGACGCCTCTTTGGCTTTGGCTTCAAAATCGGCAAAATCGATCTCATACCGTCCATTCACATACAAAAGCGGGTTCTCCAGCACCTTACGCTTGCGGTGTTTGACCGAAGAGAAGAAAGGCGGGTAGATGGGTGTCTGCACGATAATCCCCTCACCCTTTTTGCTCAAAGCTTCAATGGCAAAATTCATCGACGGCACCACCCCGTAGCAAGGAACGATCCACTCCCTTTCGATTTTCCAGTCGTACTGCGTTTTATACCATTTCACAATGGCTTCATAGTAACGCTCCGGATAAGTCGTATAGCCGTAGACCGGATGTGCTGCCCGTCTTTGCAGCGCTTGCTGCACACAGGGCGGTGAGGCAAGATCCATATCCGCTACCCAAAGCGGCAGCAGATCGTCGGTGCCGAACTTCAGTACGGCATCGTCATACTTGGTAGTGTAGGTGCCCCTGCGGTCGACCGCTTCAAAGTCAAAATTCATCGCTTCTCCCACACGCTCATCTGCGCGACGGTATGCTGATGCTTGCGCGCGGTCTCCTGAATGACAAACGGGACATCACGTGTATCAAGCAGCCTGAAATTAGCTCCAAGTATCTCTTCGAGTCCCTGAAGCGTCGTCATGTTCTCCCCGTCGCGTTTGTAACCGCCGATCCACTTCTCTTTGGGAGTGGACTCCTCCTGCCATGTGTAGGGTGAGGTGAGAATGAACAACCCGCCTTTGTGAATGCGTGCTGCCATATCTTCAAGGAACTTCTGCGGGTCATAGAGACGGTCAATGAGGTTCCCTGCAAAGACCAGATCGAACCCGGTAAAGATCGATTTGAGGTTACAGGCATCTGCCTGCCAGAAGTTCACCTTTTTGGAGGCATGTTCCAGTCCAAACTTGTTCAGCCGTACCTCGTGATACTCCTCAATCTCCCCCTCTACAGGCACGGCATACCGTAGTACCCCGCTCTCCTTGAGACGCTGTGCCTCTAAAATGAAACGTGCAGAAAAATCGACCCCGACCACCTCATCGAACGCCCGCGCCAGCTCAAAACTGCTACGACCGATGGCACACCCTACATCAAATGCGCGTCTTTTGGGTCTGTCCCCCATATATTCGATGGCAAGCTTAGCACAGGTATCAGGATAGTTTGGCACCCCAAAACGGTTCTCTCCCCATCCGAAGTGGCAGTATTGCGCGATGATCGTATCGTTGGTATAGGCGTTGCTCATGCTCTTCTCCTCATAGTCACTCTGCACATAGCCAAAGGGGTAACAACTTGTGAATCGGTACGATCATCGATCAGTTTAAAAAGTTTGAGTTTATTGATGAAAAAGACAGCCGTATGACCGTAGTAGAAGATAAGAAGGTGACGAAGCGAATCAGCCTTTTGAAAGTAGGCAGACTCCTCGGCCATGACACCAAATAAAGATTCGTAACGTCGATAGCAACGCTGAAAATAGGATTTGATCTCGGCACGCTTTGCCTCAGGATCCGTTCCCTCCAACGAAAGAGCAGGCATATCATGCACAAGCATCTGTCAAAAGACCGCGGCGACCTAAAAGTCGACCTTCTCTTTGGCACTCTCGATCATGGAGACGATCATGGTATAAACATTGGCAACCACCGCACCGATGACAAGCCCCGTAGCCAGTGTATGGTTCCCGTAAAACTGCAGCGCAAAGAACGCCGGAATGAGGTGTAAGTCGGCAACGAGCGAGCCCGCAAGCAATTCGGCAGAGAGCAGATTGCGCACCCCTATCTTCATAATAGTTGAAATGACATTGACCGAACCGGCAATGAAGAGCGCCACTGTGGACTCCTCATACAGAAACGCTGCCGATGTCGTCAATGACATCAAGGTAAAAAAGATATAAAAGACTTTTCCCCACTGCATTCAAACTCCTTTTGTATGCTGCTTTTTACAAAAACGACTTTCAAAAGTCGTTTCAATAAAAAGCTTTTCATCGAAAAGCATACCATAATTATTAATTATTCACTATTAATTATTCATTCTCTAAAATCGCTAAAGCGATTTTAGAGCGTTCCGCCTTCATACATCTGTCGCATTTTTTCTTTCTCTTTCTCTCTTTTGAGTTTTTCCGCCTCTTTTTCACGGAAGTCCTTAACGGAAAAACCAAGCCACATCAGAAGTGGAGAGGCGACAAAGATCGACGAGTAGGTACCCACGATGATCCCTACCAGCAATGTGAAGCTGAAGCCTTTGATGATCTCTCCTCCGAAAAGAAAGAGCGTCAAAACCACAAAGAAGGTCGTCAGAGAAGTTAGTGTCGTACGTGAGAGTGTCTGGGTGACAGACTCGTTGATAATCCTGTCAAGCGCACTCTCTTTGCTTGTCTGTATCCCTTCCCTGATACGGTCAAAGACAATAATTGTATCGTTCAAGGAGTACCCAAGAATGGTCAGAAGTGCCGCCAACGTATCGAGATTGACCTCGACATTGAAGAGTACAACTGCCCCCATTGCAATGGTCACATCGTGTACCAGTGCCAGTACTGAAGCGACGGCAAAACGCCACTCAAAACGGAAAGAGACATAAATCAAAATACCCAAAATCGCAAGAAAGAGGGACATCATTCCCTTCTCACGCAACTCCGAACCGACCTTGGCACCGACCATATCGACCCTGCGTACTTCAAAATGACCTGTTCCTTTGAGCAGTTGGCGCATCGTATCGCCCATATCTTTTCCCAAAGAGCCACTGCTGTTCTTGGTACGGATGATGATCTCATTGTCGTTGCCGAAATAGGTGACACTCGCCCCTTCATACTTCTTGTCTTTGGTGATCGCTTCACGCACCTTCTTTATGGGTGCTTTTTGGTCATAGTGCACCTGCACCAGCGTACCGCCGGCAAAATCTAGACCATAGTTGAACCCTTTGGCAAAGATGAGCACCAAAGAGACAGATACCAGCAGTATAGAGAGAATACCAAAACGCTTGCTCTGCTTCATCAACTCCAGAGGTTTTTTGTATCTGAATATTTCCATTATTTGCCTCCCTCTGTTTTAATGCCGAACCAGAAGCCCAGTCGTTTACGGTCGATCTTTGGTAACAACCACTGATAGATACCGTGTGTTCCTACAATCGCAGTTAGCATTGACGCGAGGATACCGATGCCCATCGTCAACGCAAAGCCCTTGAGCGGCCCAGTACCGTACGCCCAAAGCACTACAGCTGCAATCAGTGTCGTCACGTTGGCATCGAGGATTGCTGTAAAGGCCTTGTTATACCCTTCTTCGATCGCTTTGGCAACCGATTTACCTTCATGCAGCAGCTCCCTGATACGCTCGTTAATGATAACATTGGCATCGACTGCCATACCGACTGTCAGGACGATACCTGCCATCCCCGGCAGAGTCAGGGTCGCACCGAACAGCGACATGATCGCCAAAATCAGGAAGAGGTTTCCAATGAGTGCCACATCGGCGATGACCCCCGCCATACCGTAATAGAGCACCATAAAGACAACAACCAAAATAAATCCAAGCGCCAATGCCATAGAGCTAGCTTTAATGTTGTCTGCTCCAAGGCTTGGTCCCACAGAGCGTTTTTCCATAACATAGACCGGTGCGAGCAGTGCACCCGAACGCAGGGCAATAGCAAGGTCATGTGCTTCACTCAGTTTGAAATTACCGGAGATCTGTACATGCCCGCCCCCGATACGCTCACGGATGACCGGAGCGGAATAGACCTTGTTGTCCAGTACGACCGCCATGCGTTTGCCTACCGCTTTGGCAGTGAAATCACCAAATATCTTCGCACCTTGCCCATTGAGGGTAAAGTTGATCACCGGCTGGTTATTCTGATCGAAGCCTACCTTCGCATCGGTCAACATAGAACCGTCAAGCACAGGGATAGAACGCAAAAGATACTTTTCATGCTCATTGTAGACATCGGGCAAAATGACATCGCCGTAACTTTTGGCTTCGCTTGCGCTCATCGACATCACGCGTGCAGCCCTGTCCTCATCGACCGCCATCAACTGCAGGTGTGCCGTACGGGCGATGAGCTCACGGATACGCTGCTCATCCGCCTGTGTCTTGATACCTGGCACTTCCACAAGGATCTTGTCCTCACCCTGCTTGGCGACCGTCGGCTCGGCAAGACCGAATTCGTTCAGTCGGTTACGGATCGTATCGACTGCCTGTTTAATGGCGTTGGCCTTGGTACGCGCCATCTCTTCAGGTGTCATGGAGAGTGTAAACTTCAACCCATCCTCTGCCAGCACCGTGCCTGGGATCTCTTTTTTCAAAAGTGCCTTGGCTTTGGCAACATCATCCTCGTCAAGCAATTCAAAAGTCACTCTCCCCGGACCGGCGATACGCAGATCGTCAAAGATGATCTCCTCATCGTCAAAAAGATACTTCACACTCGCTGCAATCGATTTGGTACGTGACTCAATGGCAATCTCGTCCTTGATCCCCAGCAGCATATGCAGTCCACCCTGAAGATCCAGCCCCAATGTTATCTTTTTTCCACTTTCGCTCTGCGTCAGAGTCGGGATGGAAAATACGATCCCGAAAATGAGCGCAAAAGCAAACAGTACAAGTCTGAAATTAAGCGTTTTCATTGACCGCGTCAACCTTTCGGGCAACAAAGGCTCTGTCGAGTTTTACGATGGTTTCATCATTGAGCTTGATCTTGAGAAAATCCTCTTCAGGTTTAACAATGGTCGCGATCAGACCGCCGTTGGTGATGATCTTGTCCCCTTTTTGAAGACTCGCAAGCATCTCTTCATGTGCTTTACGCTGCTTGTTCTGCGGTCTGATAATGAGAAAATAGAAGATCGCAAAGAGAATCAGAAGCGGTAAAAAAGATCCGATAATACTGCCTTGTTGTTCCATTAGGAATCCTTTAGTAATAAAATGAGACAATATTTTAGCACTTTTATATTAACAGGAGACTTTTTGACAATCATAACAGCATCATGCCGGACACACCGATCGCGTACTGCTATTGTCTGCGGTCTCTTCACGGCATTGACAGGGTCTCTTTTCATCTACCTGAGTGCACTTGGCACAGACCTGCATTGGCTCAATACCCTTGCAGCACTGCTCTCGCTCTATCTGCTCCTCTCTTCGGGTACTAAAGTATGGTTCTGGAGCGGTTTTTTCTTCGGTCTGTTCTGGTTCTGGTGGATCGCTTTGAGTTTTATTCACTACCAAATGCCCTGGGCAATCCCTTTTGTAGTGCTTTTGATTGCGATGATCTATGGGGGCATATTTTGGCTCATTGCAAAAGTAGCGTTAAATGTTGGGCGCTTATCTCTTAAAAACAAAAGCGTTGCCAAGCAACGCATACCCTCACTCATCACTCATCACTCATCACTCATCACTTTAACACTAAAAGCCTCAGGGCTTTTAGTGTTAAGTTATATCCACCCCTTCGGTTTCGATTGGTTCAAACCCGAACTGATGTTCGTCGAGAGCTATCTGGGTGTCGAGAAATGGCAGTTTGCGCTCATCCTTGCAGCAATCACACTGACCATATGGAAAAAACAACCGGTTTTTCTGTTGTTGCTACTGCCGGCACTTCATCTCTCCTCGGCAATGCAGGATAACCGCGACAACACTATCTCAATCGTTACAACCCATACACCCGTTGAAGAGAAGTGGAACAAAAGTATGCATGATGCACAGTTCCAGTCTCTCCTGCAAAGCATCGATCAGGCTATCAGCGCAAACAAAAGCCTTGTGATCCTTCCTGAGTCTGTCTTTCCGGTATTTCTCAATCGCAATCAGAGACTTTTTGAACAGTTACAGCAGCATGCAAAAAAGATCAACATCGTCACAGGTGCGCTTTATTGGGACGGTAAGACACCACGAAACGCGACCTATATCTTTACAACCGATGGCAAGGTCACCGTAGCCAATAAAGTCGTGCTCGTGCCTTTCGGTGAGGCAAACCCGCTGCCTGACTTTCTAAGCGACTGGGTCAACCGCATCTTCTATGATGGTGCCGTAGACTACAAAGCCAGCACTCATGTGGCGGACTATACCATCGACGGCAAAACCTACCGCAATGCCATCTGTTTTGAAGCCACTTCCGAAAGACTCTACGAGGGTGCTCCAAAGCAGATGATCGTACTCAGCAACAACGGCTGGTTCGTCCCTTCCATCGAACCGACACTCCAGCGGCTTTTGCTGCAATACTACAGCCGAAAATACGGTACTACCATCTACCATGCGGTGAATATGTCACCCTCATATCGTATCATCAACGCAAAGGTGCTCTCTCCATGAAATTCAAATCATTCTTCATCGCTCCTATCAGAAGCTACCAGTACATCTCCAAAATGCTACCGGCCAACTGTCGCTACTACCCAACCTGCTCCGAGTATGCTGCATGGCAGTTCGCATTCAACGCTCCCCACCGTGCACTGGCAGCCAGTACCCTACGCATCCTGCGATGTAACCAGCTCTTTGCAGGGGGCATAGACTATCCTGTGGTACACTTTCAGCCCCCAAGCATGACAAAATCACTCGATATTAATGGATTTTATGGCAAAATGAAGATTATATACTGGCTTGTACCCAAAGATACAAACCATTCACTCTACTATGTCATAAAGGATTTCGATGCCCTATCCAACCAGGATCACACTCAACACACCGCTTGACATGCACCTGCATCTGCGTGACGGTGAGATGCTTCACAATATTGCCCAGGCTTCTGCCCATACCTTCAGCGGCGCGATCATCATGCCCAATCTCGTACCGCCCGTGACGACCAAAGAGGAGGTTGTTGCTTACAGAGCACGCATCGAAGAAGCCATAGGCGATGAGACCTTCACCCCCTACATGACCCTCTTTTTCAAACCAAGCTATGACAGAGCCTTTCTTGAAAGTATCAAAGAGGAGATTACTGCCATCAAACTCTACCCTGCAGGCATTACCACCAACAGCGAGGGCGGAGTCAGCGGCTTTGACGTCGAAGATCTCAGAGAGACACTTGAAGCAATGAGCGATCTGGATATCCCGCTCTGTGTCCACGGGGAGACCAACGGCTTTGTGATGGACAGGGAAGCGGAGTTTGTCAGCATTTATGAAAGACTGGCTGCAGCTTTCCCCAGACTCAAAATCATTATGGAGCACATCACTACCAAAGAGAGTGTCGCCGCACTCGATCGCTTCGAAAACCTTTATGCGACCATTACGGTACATCATCTTTTCATCACCCTTGACGATGTCGCCGGCGGTATGCTGCAGCCCCATCTCTTCTGCAAACCCATCGCCAAACGCCCTGAAGACAGGGAAGCCCTGCTTAAAGTTGCGCTTGCGGCACACCCCAAGGTGATGTTCGGATCCGACTCTGCACCGCATCCGAGAGAAGCCAAGGAGTCCTGCGGCTGTGCAGCAGGAGTCTTTACGGCACCCATTGCCCTGCAACTGCTTACAGAACTCTTTGAAACACACAACGCACCGCTTGAGAATCTGCAGAAATTCATCAGCGGTAATGCCCAGAACATTTATGGCATCATGCCACCGGCAAAAACGGTCATACTGGAGAAACACCCCTTTACGGTACCCGAAAGTTACAACGGTGTCGTACCGATGTATGCCGGTGAAGAGATCAAGTACACTATAACGGAAGTAAGTGATGGATAACAGTATTCATACCTTTGAAACAGGTCACGAAAATTTCAAAAAGATTAAGTTCAAATCTCTTCTTCAAAAGTAATATTGATATATAATAACAATAATATTTATATAATTATTTTTTTGAATTTCTAAAAGGAAGACTGCATGATCGCCCAAAATATCGAAGCGCTTGTCGGAAATACGCCACTAATCAGGATTAACTCACTCTCCGATGAGACCGGGACTACCATACTGGGAAAATGTGAATTCATGAACCCCACTTCATCAGTCAAAGACCGTATCGCCTACAATATGATCAACAAGGCAATGGAACGGGGAGAGGTCACACAGGACACCACGATCATCGAACCCACCAGTGGAAACACCGGTATCGGACTGGCTGCGATCTGTGCCGCCAAAGGCCTCAAACTCATCCTTACCATGCCTGACTCCATGAGTATCGAACGTAGAAAACTATTAAGCCATCTGGGCGCGGAATTGGTACTCACTCCTGCAGCTGAAGGTATGAATGGAGCCATCGCCAAAGCCGATACCCTGGTGCAGGAGCTGGATGATGCCATCGTACTGCAGCAGTTTAACAATCCCGACAATCCACAAGTACATCGTACCACCACTGCCGTGGAGATACTCGATGATACGGAGGGGAATATCGATATCTTCATTGCTGCTGTCGGAACAGGAGGCACACTGACCGGAACGGCAGAAGTACTCAAAGAAAAGAACGGCGCACTGCACGTTGTGGCAGTGGAACCTGTAACATCGGCCGTACTTGAGGGCAAGCCTGCCGGACCGCACAAGATACAGGGGATCGGGGCAGGCTTCATTCCTGGAATCCTCAACACGGAGATCTATGACGAAGTGATAGCGGTCTCCAATCAGGAGTCATTCGATATGGCAGGGAAAATGGCCAAAGAAGAGGGGTTGCTCATAGGTATCTCTTCGGGTGCCAATCTGGAAGCAGCCTATCGGGTCGCAAAACGTCCGGAGAACAGAGGGAAGACCATCGTGACTATTCTCTGTGATACGGCTGAACGCTATCTCTCTACCGAACTGTTCGACCACTAGCCCATGTCATATACAACACCTCTCCTGCTTGAGACCATTAGGATCGAAGAGGGAAACATCTACAACCTACCCTATCATCAGGCCAGAATGGACAGAAGCAGAGAACACCTCTTTCATACCTTTTCCGTGATCGACCTTGCATCACAGCTCTCCGCCCCTTCCGATGAAGGTATCTTCCGCTGCCGCGTACTCTACGGGCAGGAGATAGAGCAGATCGAGTATCTCCCCTATGTGCCCAAAAAGATACAGACTCTCAAGATCGTCCCCTCCGATATAGACTACCGATACAAATATGCCGACAGAGAAAAATTCGATACCCTACTTACTGAAAATGCAGATGCAGACGAAGTGATCATCGAAAAAGACGGACTTCTGACCGACACAACCATATCCAATATCGCCCTCTTTCAGAACGGCAGATGGTATACCCCCAAAAAACCACTTCTGGAAGGAACCATGAGAGCGAAGTTCCTAGACAATGGCATACTTCACCCACGTGATATCAAGAAGGAAGAGATGGGTGACTATACACACTTGGCTTTAATCAATGCTATGTTAGGATTTAAAATTCTAAAAAAGATCACGATCAAATAGGAAGGCAGGTATCATATGACCATCAATCTTTTCCAAACCAGGGAATACAAAGCGCTGATGCAGGAGCATATCGCCAATACCATCGCCTACCTCTTCTCAAAAGACCAGGAGTTTGCAATCGCCTGTGAGATCAAGTATATCGATTTCAACCCGCCTCTGCCAAAAGAGATACTTGAAAGTTTTAAAGAGACTGTACTTTTTGTTCTCAGCGGCTATACCTATGAGAGTGCGAAACTGGAAGATGGGTATTTTTCATTCGAAGCAGGATTTGGAAGTGAGAATTTCGGATCAACGGTTACAATGCCTCTGCTTGCTATCAAGCAGGTGATCGTAGGAGAGCACCCTATTGTCCTCAATCTTGCTCAGCCTACTCCCAAAACGGAACTTTCAAAAAAGAGTTCCATGGAAGCACTCCTGAGTAATCCGGAGAATAAAAAGTTACTTAAGAAAAAGAAGCGCTGAGAGAACTTCTCTTAACACTGCCC
>JAJRRK010000055.1 GCA_024279555.1 Campylobacterales bacterium | reverse complement strand
ATCACCCGACTTCGCATGAGCGTTAAAGAGAGCGACTCACTCAAAGATGAATACTTTATGAAGCTAGGGGCAAAAGGGGTCATTCGTCCAGACAAACACTCCATCCAGATCGTACTGGGAGCCAAGGCCGAAAGCGTCGCGGAGGCGATCAAAGCAACCCTTCAACATACAGTAAAAGGGTAATACTCCGGTAAGGGTGTTTGCCTATACTTCGAATGTCCAGATATTCATTTATCTGAGAACACCCACTCAAGGAGCAAGAATGAAAAAAACCCTACTACTCGTTGCCGCATTGGCACTGACAACTCTCTCTGCACAGGCAAAGGATTCAGGACAAATGGAAGCGACTGTTTCCCAGATCATCGATGACGCGAGGCAGGCGACTTCGGACAAAAAAGAAGAAGCCACGGCACCCAAGGGTGACAAGAATGACACCCAAAAGAAAGAAGTTGAGGAGCAAACACCCTCCAAAGACGCAAAATAATAATTTTAACGCCATACTTACATTTTGTAAATTTCCTTTCTTCCGTTCTCCGGAGATTCCGGAGAGCGTATATGCTTTTCAAATCCTTTTCATCACTTTCTGTTATCATGTTAACCATCATCTGCTATACTATTGAACACTATAGTGAAAGAAGAGACAAGCACGTGAAAAAGATCATGATCCTTTCAGTATTGCTCCTGATGCAGGGGTGTTCACTGAACCAACTCTTTCTCGGTAATGAGATCGACACCGTACATACTGTCAGACACACATCCAAAGTAAAAGAGTACCGTGCCTATTTTTCCCGCGAGAACCTTAAGCCTGTGCTGCATGGAAAAAAATATCTTTTTCTTTCCCACACCAAGTATCCCCATTCACTCTGGGTATTACTGCACAGAAAAGACCGCTTTCTTCTCTACAATATGACAGCTTCCCGTCAGAGCCCCAAAATATTTACGCACACTTCTGTAAAAAAACTGTTACGTAAACTTGTGAAAAACGGCTACCGCCAAGTACCCCATCCACAAAAAATCGGCTTTGTTGTACATACCGGTCTTAGAAAGTACAAAGGGATCAAAACGATCATGATAGAGGTCAAACGATATACCTCTCGTTTAAAAGAGGGAAAAGGAGGGAAAATGCCATCCACTTCAACAGACAAAACCTCTACTCAAGAACGGATCGAACCACTCTACCCCTACTATCTGCACCATGCATCTGCTTCAGAGCTGGAGGCATATCTGAAAAACCCCAAAAACACTCGGGAGCTTTCCTATGGAGAAAGAGATCTTCTCGAACACCGTCTTGCTACACTGAAAAAAGAGGATTTTTTGGAAAACGCTTCCCTTGAAGAACTGATCTCCGAATACAAAAAGAACGGAGATCCTGAATTCAAAAAGCATATCCTCGTACGTATCAAAGAACTTGAAGAGAACTAGACACGTACCGCAGAGAGCTCCAGTTTCACCGTAGTACCTTTCCCTACCTGAGAAACGATCGTGATCCCGATACCCATCTCGTCACACAACTTTTTGACAATATGCAGCCCGATCCCGATACCCCGTTCCTGCTCTTTGTAGTAGCGGGAAAAGACCCTAGAGGGAGACTTGATCCCTTTTCCCGTATCTTTGATATGAAGTTGTGTTCCCTGCATCATCACACTGACCTGTCCGGATGCCTTGTTATATTTTCCTGCATTGCTCAAAAGGTTATCTATGACACGGACAAAGGCATCTCGGTTTACCCTGATCCAGCATGACTCCAGCTCAACCCTGTAAACGATATCGGGATACAGAACTTCAAAGTAGGGTATACGCTCCTTAACCACAGTTGAAATATCCACTGCCTCAACCTGTGTCTGTACTTCACTGAGAAAACTCTTTAGATTATGCTGCAGTGAAAGCAGCGTCTGGATATTGTTCTCCATCCTCTCGAGCTTGGGGTTCTCACCGATCTCTTTTTTGAAAAGTTTAAGATTGATACGCATCGAACTCAAGGGAGTATTGAAATCATGCAGGATATCCCTGACAAACTCTTCGTTCAGATAGAGTGCTTTACGCAACGGCATCAAGGCATACAAGGAGAACAGAAACGAGACCAGTACCGCAAACAACGAATAGAACAGGAACTTTTGCAGCATCTCATGCTGCAGTTCATGCAGATCCTTTTGATACTGCTTTAGCGGATACTCTACTTTGATAAAATATTTTTTCACTGTCGGTACGGAGAAATAGACATAGAGCCCGTTTGTCTTGTAGAGCGTGTTCTCTTCGATATGCTTCTGCCTCTCTACAAAATCTGTATGAAACCCGTCACACTGTGCCGAGTAAGCACACAGTTTCATTTCCATCTTGATCTTGTCATCCATCTGCTGCTGTCTGCTCTGGTATTCATACCACAGGTCGACTGCCAACAACACTTCCAGCAGCAGCAGGAAGATCACAAAACTTTTTAGAAAAGATTCACGTTCATAACTTTTCAATCATATATCCCTGCCCTCTGATATTTTTGATCTCTATGCCCAGTTTGCTCTTGAGTTTTGCTAGGTTGACGCGCAGTGCATTGGCATTGGGGTTAGAAAGAAAATCCATCAGAGTATAACTGTCGACTACTCGGTTAAGATTTATTATCAATTCATGAAAGATCTGCTGCTGCACCTCACCCATAGATACAAGATTACCTTCTCTGTAAACAACCCTTTCAACCGGATCATAGCTGACTTCTCCAATACAGATATGTCTATCTGTCTGCTCATACTTATTTTTGATGCGTATCACAAGTTCTTCGGGGTCAAAAGGTTTTTTGATGTAATCCTCTGCACCGATACTGAACGCTTTGGAGATGGATGCGATATCGGTCAAAGCAGTAATATAGATGGTTGGTGTTTCATCTCCGGCATCTTTCAGCATGGAAAGCACATCAAATCCATTGGTATCAGGTACATTCACATCAAGAATATAAATGTCATAACGATTGGAGAAGGTCAAGTCAAACACCTCTGTCCCCCGGTGTGCCGTGTCGACTTCATACCCTTCACTCTCCAGGTACTCTTTCAGACTGTCACACAGTATCTTGTCATCTTCAAGCAGTAGTATTTTCATCATAACAGAGACTATACCACATAAGTGTTACCTCTCTCTTACTTTTTCTTCGGAGTCTTCAGAATGATTACGGTAGCTACAATGATCGCTCCATAGACCACATAGCTGATCCAGTCATAGGACTGCTGCATTATTTCACCTCCATGATCACATCGCCACACTTGACGATACGAAGTTTTTTCTCGATGCTCTGCACATCACTCTCATCGGAAACGATGACAGGGGTGATCGTGTCTTTGGCATGCTCCGCAATATAGTTGAGGTCTGCCTTGATGATCGGATCTCCGGCAGAAACCCATGCGCCTTCTTCGATCAACCGTTCGAAACCTTGTCCCTCCAATGCCACCGTCTCCAGACCAATGTGAACCATCACCTCCAGATCCTTGTCGCTTTTGATACTGAAAGCATGGTTGGTAGAGAATATCTTACTGACCACTCCGTCGATGGGGGCACAGAACGTATCACCAACCGGTCTGACCGCCACACCGTCACCAACCATTTTATTGGCAAAAACCTCATCGGGCACTTCTATAATGTCGACCACCTGACCGTCTATGGGAGACACTACTTCTCTGATCTTGCGCTTGAACAATCCGAACATTTTCAACTCCTTCTATATCTGACCTCTCCGGCCACAATTGTCGCTATGATACTGAAATCTTCATCAAAGATGACCAAATCCGCGTCGTACCCTGCTTCAAGCAAACCTTTTTTCAATCCCAGTTTCCGTGCAGGTGCGGTGCTGGCACTGTAGATGGCATCATTTAAAGTCATGGGGGTATGGGTAACCATGTTTTTTAATGCCTCATTCATCTTGAGCACGCTACCGGCAAGTGTACCGTCCTCAAGCAGTGCCTTTCCATCAGAGACGGTCACTTTCTGTCCGCCCAGATCGTAAGTGCCCTGCTTCATACACCCTGCCCGCATGGCATCGGTAATAAGCATGAGGTTCTTCTCTTTCATCGTCCAGCTCAAACGCAGATGGTGAGGATGGGTATGTACCAGATCAGCAATGATATCACAACTGATATCTTCCCTATCAAATGCCGCTCCGACGATCCCCGGTTCTCTGTGATGGTATGCGGACATTGCATTGAAAAGATGTGTCACATGGGAGAGCCCGGCATTGAAGCCCTCCATCGTCTCTTCATAGCATGCATCAGAGTGACCGATACTCAATACAATATGAGGGTATCTGTGATGAAGTTCCCGCACGAATGACACTCCACCCTCCACTTCGGGTGCAAGAGTGATCATCCGGATGATATCGGCATAATCTCCTATCCAGTCGAGTGTAGGTTTTTGCACATACCGCGCATCTTGTGCCCCCTGCCTAATAGGATTGATAAAGGGACCTTCCAGATGGACACCGACTATCTTGGCACCGGGAAGTTCATCTTGATGTTTCCGTACATTTTCTAGGGCATGGACGATTGACGCTTGTGACATTGTCATCGTTGTCGCCAAAAATGCGGTGGTTCCTGTCTGGGAGAGGGTACGGGAGATGGTCTTCAGCGCTTCGGGAGTTGCATCCATCACATCGGCACCGCCGCTACCGTGCACATGCATATCGATAAAGCCCGGAGACACATACGCACCCTCTGCATCGATCACTTCACAGTTATCAACGGCATTAAGCGTATCAACTCTGATGATCTTCCTGTCATAATAGAGTGCTTTACCTTCAACGACCTCTTCTTTAACAATAAGTCTGGCATTGATGATCGCTTTGATAACAAAATCCTTTTTAAGCTACAGGGTATCCGAAGAGATCTGTCTACGATTTTCTAAGCTGCTCTTTCAGTACCCGTTTAAGTACTTTTCCTGTCGCATTTTTGGGCAGCTCCTCAATGGTATGAAACTGTCTGGGCATTTTGTAGTTCGCCAGCTGTTCACGCAGATGTTTTTTCAGCCCCACTTCATCCAGTGCCTCTACACCTTCTTCCAGCTCGATATATGCAACAGGCACCTCTCCGTTTTTCTCATCGAGAACCCCTACAACTGCTACTGCCTTGACACCAGGGAACGCATCGATCACCTCTTCGATCTCCCTGGGGTAGATATTGATCCCTTTGGAGATGATCAGGTCTTTTTTTCTGTCAACGATGAAGAGAAAACCCTCTTCATCCATGTAACCCATGTCCCCTGTCAACAGCCAGCCGTTGACAATGGTTTCTGCGGTCGCTTCGGGACGGTTGAGATATCCCTGCATCACATTATCCCCCCGCACGATGATATCACCGATCTCTCCTCTGGGAAGCTCCTCCATATTCTCATTGACAATCTTCATCTCGTAGCCATAGAGTGCTGTTCCTACAGAACCGGCTTTCTGCTTCTCAAAGGTATTCATACAGACCGCAGGACTGGTTTCCGAAAGACCATACCCCTCCAGCAGTGTTGCACGTTTGAATTTTTTCGCCATCGCATCGAGTGTTTTAGGCTGCAGTGCTGCAGCACCCGAAATGAAAGCACGGATACGGTTAAACCACATGAAGTACCACGGCAGTTTCGCTTTGGCAAGCGCATTGTAGACATCGGGGATACCAAAGAAAATCGTTACCCGTTTTGTCAATACCTGTTTGAAGATATTGGAGAAGGGCTGGATCGATTTGATAATGACGATACTCGCCCCCACATACATCGGCAGCATCACCCCGATGGAGAAGGTGAACGAGTGGAACATCGGCAGAAAAACGATCGCCCTGTCTCTGGGCTTGACATTGATAGTGCGCCTTCCCGATTCGGCATTGGAGAGAATGTTGCGGTTGCTCAGCATCGCCCCTTTGGGCTTGCCCGTGGTTCCTGACGTATAGAAGATCACCGCGGTATCATCCAATGCACGCGGAACCTGAGGTGTCATGCGTTCCTGCATCCATATTTCGGCAAAAAACGCATCATCTGCTTCAATAGTATCCGGACTGCCCTCCCAGATGACAAACCGGCACTGCTTCCTGACACGGGAAGCCTTAACGACCTTTTCATGGATTTGTGAGGCGAGCAGCACAACGGCACCTGAGTCTTCAAGAATGTAGCTGACTTCCTCCTCTTTGAGAAAGGTATTGACAGGAACAATGACCGCACCCACCTTGGATATGGCAAAAATACTGTAGATGAACTCCGGAGAGTTCCGCATGAAGATCGCGACCTTCTCCCCTTCCCTTATTCCTTTTTCTGTGAGAAATGCTGCCAGCTTGTCCGCTTTTTCCAGGATCTCACGGTAGCGTATCTTCTGATCGTCGACAAAGAGTGCGGTTTTCCGGGCACGCTTCCTGCCGTGACTGGCAATAATATCGTAGAAAGTGGCGAACGGGTAGTCCATACTAGAACTCGTATGCCATACCTACAGTAGTCAGATAGGCACCGCCACCGGAGAAACTTCCACCATTGTTGATCACTGAATTATCTGCATTCGCTCCCCACAAAGAGCGTGGTTCTTTACTGTCATAGAGGAACGCCGCACCCCATGAGAGGTTTTCATTCTGCTGATAACGGAATCCGACTGTAACGATCTTGGCATCACTGTCAGGCAGCTCGAACCCGATGGTTTTGTCCGGCACCGGTGTCTCATCTATGGCAAAGCCCATCATCAGTGTCAAGCGGTCAAAGACCATCGTTGCCCCCAGTCGGTAGGTATTGGTGTCTTTCCAACTTTTATCGATTGGGTCATCAAAAAATACACTCAAAGCACCTATGCTGGAACCATAGTTAAAATCTAAAGACTTATAAGCTGACCAGAAAGTACGCTCATAGTTGAACTCCAGTGTAAATGTTTTGTCCCATGTCTTGGCAATAGAAAGATTCAATGCCGCCGGCAAGGGTATGGAAACATCAGCGGATCCATCATATACCACGTTCCCATTAGCATATAGCGTTGCACTTCCCTTTTCATCAAGATCTACTTTTGACCGATATGTTGCTGCCAAGATAATATCTTCTGTAGGTTTATATGTCATAGCGAGATTGTAACCGAACTCAAATGTGTCACCATTCATATCTCTGGCAATATCTACAGGGAAACCATATAAAGTTGCGTCCGACGAATTACTTTTTACTATTCCTTCACTATAAATAATTCTTACACCGCCACCTACACTAAAATTGTCTGCTACTTTATAGGAAAAACTTGGACTGAGTTCTATCACCTTCAACGTAAACTCTTCCGCATACGCTTTCTGGAATGGAGTATCCCATCGTTTTGACAATCCGGCAGGAGCTGTTAGACTTACCCCCCATCTGAAGTCACCGATCGCATTGGCAACATAGTGAAAATTTGGAATTACAATATTTTCTCGCTTTGACTGACCGGAATACGGCGCTTGCAGTGT
>JAJRRK010000054.1 GCA_024279555.1 Campylobacterales bacterium | reverse complement strand
TTGCCATGCTTTTTTGTATGGTCAGAATTACAATTTGGACATCTTTTTTATAACCCATCTGTAAATAATCCTCTTTTACACTCGATAATACCGAGCTTTGCTTAGGTTTTTAGCAACCCGATTTCCCGCTTTAACTCCAAAAACACTTCTTTACCGCAGTAGAAGAGGGAGATAACACTATCGTCATTCAGGTCGAAGAGAGACCCAAAGAGGAGAACAGTGGCGGCGGATGCTGTGGTGGTGGACACTGCAGCTAAAGCAGGTAGCAGGTAGCAGGTAGCAGGTAGCAGGTAGCAGGTAGCAGGTAGCAGGTAGCAGGTAGCAGGTAGCAGGTAGCAGGTAGCAGGTAGCAGGTAGCAATTTTGCAAATCTCCTCTTAACTGCTCCTTACTCCATGCTATCTACTCCCTATTTGAAGTTCCCAAATACCAACGGCGCTTTGAGATCTTCCATTTTTTTCACCAATGCGATCACCGCTTGCAGATCATCAATCTTTTTTCCGCTGACACGGATCTCATCACCTTGGATAGCAGGCGTGACCTTGAGCTTGGCATCTTTGATCGCTTTGACGATCTTCTTGGCTTCATCTTTTTCAATGCTATCAACAATCTTATAGATCACCTTGACATTGCCGCCGCTGATCCCTTCGGTCTTGATCTCTTCGAGTGACTTGGGCGAGAGCCCCCGTTTGATCATTTTGCTCATCACAATGTCTTTCAGCGCATCGATCTTGCTGTCACTGGAACTGGAGAGGTTCAACACTTTAGCTTTTTCGTTCAGATCGATCTCTACCATGATCCCCTTGAAATCAAACCGGGTACCTACCTCTTTTTTCGCCTGCTCGATGGCATTTTTCATCTCCATCATATCAAGCTTGGCAGAGATATCAAAATAGTGCTCTTTCGCCATATAACACTCCTTACTTCTCTATGCGCATCATAGCGATACTACCATTGACAACACTGAGTGTTTCCAGTGCCTTGATCGCTTCTTGCATCTTTTGTTCCTGTGTTTTGTGTGTGGTAAAGAGCAGCGTTGCCACTCCGTTCTCATTGGTTGGCTGCTGCAGCATCGACTCAATGGAGATGCCAAATTCTCCAAGCTTGGAAGTGATAGCCGCCAACACACCGCTTTGGTCATCTACTTCCATACGCAAATAGTACTGTGTCACGATCTGCTCTTTTGGCAGCAACTTCAGACCGCTCTCAAGCCCTTTTTTGTAGCCAAGCATCGGTCCCTGATTGCCACGAACAATGTCAACGATGTCGGCAATCACCGCAGAAGCGGTCGCATCGCCGCCCGCACCTGGACCATAGTACATCGTCTCTCCCACACGGTCACCCACGACAGTCACCGCATTCATCACACCGTCCACTTTGGCGATCATGCTCTCTTGGGGGATCATTGTCGCATGTACACGCAGTTCAACCCCTTCACCCACTTTTTTGGCAATACCAAGCAGCTTGATCTCATAACCGAACTCCTTGGCAAATGCCACATCGGTCTGGGTGATATTCTCAATACCTTCAATGAGAATATCTTCAGGTTTCGCATCGATCCCATACGCAATCGAAGCAAGGATGAGCAGCTTGTGAGATGCGTCAAATCCGCCCACATCAAAAGTCGGATCAGCTTCGGCATATCCAAGCTCCTGCGCCTCTTTGAGTATCTCATCATACTGCGCGCCCTCATTGATCATTTTTGTGAGCATATAATTACAGGTACCGTTCATGATCCCCTGTATGGCATCGATGTGGTTTGCCGCCAATCCTGTACGCAACGCACCGATGATCGGGATCCCCCCTGCGGTACTCGCTTCGTACATCAACGGAATATCCCCCGCAATCTCCTGTAGCTCATAACGATGATAAGCAAGCAACGCTTTGTTCGCAGTCACTACGGACTTACCGTTCTCCAGTGCTTTTTTAACCAAAGCATAAGGCTCTTCGACTCCGCCCATCAGCTCTACAACAATATCTATCTCGGGATCATTCACCACCTCATAGGGATCATCCGTCAGATGAATGGCAACATCCCGCTTTTTGGAAAGATTGCGCACGACACCGGATTTGACAACAATCTTCTTCCCTGCCCGCGCTTCTATGATGTCGGCATTGGCCTCAAGAATCTTTGCCATACTCTCTCCGACCGTACCGACTCCCAAAATACCTATCTTGACCATACTATGCTTCCTCTTCAAGCGTTTTCAAAAAGCGTTTGATATTTCTTGCCGCCTGACGGATACGCTTCTCATTCTCTATAAGTGCAATACGCACATATTCATCTCCGTGCTTCCCAAAACCAATCCCGGGACTCACCGCTACACTAGCTTCCTGAAGTAGTCTCTTGGAGAACTCCATCGACTTCATACCGCGATCAAGTGCCACTTTGGGAAGTTTCGCCCAAATAAACATACTCGCACTCGGTTTTTTCAACTCCCATCCTGCATTGGTAAACGCCTCGATCATCACATCACGCCGCTTGCGGTAACGCGGGATGATCTCCTCATCAGGCACATAGCCATGCTCATCAAGCGCAACCGTAGCTGCTACTTGAATTGGTGTAAACATCCCATAGTCCAGCCATGACTTGATCGCTTGCAAGGCACCAATAAGCTTCTTGTTTCCCACAATGAAACCAACACGCCAGCCTGCCATATTGTATGACTTCGAGAGGGTGTAAGACTCTACCGCCACATCCTTGGCACCCTCCACCTGCATGATGGAAGGAGTCTTATAACCATCAAACGTAATATCCGCATAAGCGATATCGGAAATAATATAAAAACGCTTCTCCTTGGCAAGTGCTACCAGCTTCTCATAAAATTCTGGTGTCACTGTCGCTGTACTCGGATTATGCGGAAAATTTACTACAAGGAATTTTGGCTTGGGAATAGAGTTATCCAGTGCCTCATTGACATCCGCAAGGAATTTCTCCTCATCCACCTCAAAAGTCTCTTCATCAAAAGTCACTTCCATCTTCTCTACGTTCGCACCGGCAAGGATGAATGCCTGAGAATGGATCGGATAGGTAGGGTCAGGGACAATAGCCACATCACCGGGATTGGTAATCGCCTGTACTAAGTGCACATAGCCTTCCTTGCTTCCCATTGTTGCAACCACTTCTGTATCCGGATCAAGGTCTGCACCATACTTCCGCTTGTACCACTTGCTCATCGCCAAACGAAGCTTGTATATCCCCTTGCTGGCACTATAGCCATGTGTTTTTGGTCTACGTACCGTTTCACATAACTTATCGATGATCGGTTTAGGAGTCGCTGCATCTGGATTTCCCATCGAAAAATCGATAATATCCGCACCATCACGGCGCATCTTCATCTTGATATCATTGATCTCTGCAAATATATATTTAGGCAGACGGTTTATCTTCTCAAACTGGATCTCGTCAAACATCTCTTCTCTCTTTATGCTAAATTAATTGGACTGGTTGGTCTCGGTCTCATTGTCTGTAACTATAGGTGTCGCTTCGATCACAATACTATGTGGCCCACTTTTATTCCCATCTTCTTTTTCGCCGGATATCGCGTTTTCTATACTCAAGTCAGGATTCTGATCTACAGACGCTTTGATGTTGCTGTCCATCTTCTCTTCATTGAACGGTAGAAGATCACGCAATTTTTCCTGGTCAAACTGGGTTATGAAATACCATGAAGCAACTCCCAGTAAAACCAGTACCACCACGATCAAGAGCTTTGACCTACCCTTCTTGTGTTCTATCACGGGTGCATCCAATACGATGCCATCATCTTCCACATGAACCTCATAATACTCCGCTGCCTGTTTTCGCAGGGAAGAGAGGTCTGCACCATACTCGCGCTCTATGATAGAAATAAACCCCATTGTCTTCACTTTTTTCAGAAGACCGAACTCACCGGCAAAAAGTGCCTCCAGATTCTCTTCTGAGATATTGGTACTTTTTGCGATCGACTTAACACTGTGCTCTTCAAGTATCTCATTCAACTGCATAACCCATCCTATGTATTAAAATCGCTGCTGCTGCACTAACATTCAGAGAGTCGAAGGCATGTTTCATCTCTATGGAGACCAATGTGTCCAGTTTTGCTCTCGCCTTCTTGGAGATCCCTTTTCCTTCACTGCCCAGTACAAGCAATCGCTTGGAGGAGAATGTCATCTTCTGTACAGATGTTCCCTCCATCGCTGCACCATAGGCAGTAAATCCGACCTGCCTACACTCATGCAACACGTCAAGAATATTATGTTGTATCATGAACGGCATATCAAGCAGTGCACCCGAACTGCTGCGTACTATCGCAGGCATATTCAGCTGACGCACACCGGTCGCCACAACTGCTTCTGCACCCAACGCATAGGCACTCCGTATGATCGCACCGATATTTCCGACATCTGTCAGTCCGTCCAGGACAACCACAAAACTGTTCTTTTTCACTTCAGAAAGGGTTGTCATTACAAGTTCATCAATCTCCAGCAGAATCCCCTGATGATTCCCACCCTTACTCATGGACTGTGCCCACTTCTCTTCCAGAAACTTGATCTTCTCATGAAATCGATGAAAGAGAGGTTGGGGAAGAATCCCTTTTTTGGCGATATAAACCGTTTTGATCATCTCTGGATGATGTTCCAATGCATACAGGCACACCTGTTTTCCATAAATTATCATAAGAGATTTTATCGAATTTTTACTTCATATTTGCGTGTCCGGGCAAAAGGAGAGCATACGGCTATTTCCTGCCTAATTCTTCATACCACTCTTTGACACTTTTGTCACTCATCTGCGCCAACAATTTTGCTTTCACTTTAGGAGGCATATCAATTGCCAAAACTTCTGAGAAGGAGAGGTGTTTCTCCTCTTCTTTGGCAGCACTGATCACAACAACCCACTCTCCTCTTATCGTACTCTCTTTCAATGTTTTGAACAACGCATCCGCACTGCCCCGATAATATCTCTGATGCCGTTTGCTGATTTCTTTGGCAAGAAAGAGTTCACGCGATGTATCAATCTCTACAATTTCCTCAAGAAGCTTCAATAGACGATGTGGCGCTTCATAAAGTACGGTATTATATCCGTTTCCCATTGCCTCTTGAAGTGCTGAGGCTCTATCTTTGCCTTTGTGGGGTAAGAAAGCAAAAAAAAGACACTTCCCCTCCTCAAAACCTGAAGCAGCATAGGCAGTCGTTACCGCAGATGCTCCTGGAAGCACATCATATTTAATATTATTATCTTGACAATAGGCTACCAAAAGCTGCCCGGGATCAGAGATGACAGGCATACCCGCATCGGAGACATAAACAACCTCTTTTTCACTCAAAATCGTACCATACTGTTCCAATCGTTCCTTACCGTTATGCTCATTAAAAGAGATAAACTCGGCATTGGGAAAATCCATGTTAAAACGCTCTTCAAGCAGTTTCAATAGATGTTTGGTATGTCTTGTATCTTCACAGAAGAAAAGTTCTGCTTTTTCAAAAAGCTTTATCGCGCGAATAGTAATATCTTGTGGATTGCCAATAGGGGTAGGAATGAATGTGAGCATAATTGCCTAAGAGGAAAGATAGATATCCCAAGCGCCTGATACGCTCGGAAAAATATTTAGCTGAGTTTGTACTTGTTCTTGAACTTCTCAACTCTACCGGCTGCGTCAACGATCTTTTCAGAACCGGTGAAGAACGGGTGACATTCGTTACAAATATCAATAGACATCTCAGGCTTATTCGATCTTACTTCAAACTCGTTACCACAAGCACACTTAACCTTACATTCCATATATTCAGGATGAATACCTTTTCTCATTGTGAGACCTTTATATAGTTATTTTTACGACAGGCAACTAACCTGTTCTGATCCAACTTAC
>JAJRRK010000053.1 GCA_024279555.1 Campylobacterales bacterium | reverse complement strand
TATTGTCCTCAATCTTGCTCAGCCTACTCCCAAAACGGAACTTTCAAAAAAGAGTTCCATGGAAGCACTCCTGAGTAATCCGGAGAATAAAAAGTTACTTAAGAAAAAGAAGCGCTGAGAGAACTTCTCTTAACACTGCCCCGCGAGGATATAGTCAACAACATTGTCCACATAGGCATTGTGTTTGTTCTCTTTTGAGTAGACGATGTAGAACTTGCGCGTCATTGTATACCCGCGCAGTCTCGCCTCGAACAGTTCACCCTTCGCAACCTCATCAGCGATCGCATGTTTGGAAATAATGGAGACAACCGGATGTTCGGGATCTTTCTTTGCCCGCTTCACCGTTTGAAGTACCGCTGTGGTGTTGCTTACTTCAGAAAGAACATTGAAGCTCTTACAGGAAACTCCGAGCTCCTCAAAAACTTCCGACACGACACGTCTTGTATGTGAACCTTCTTCGCGGCATATCCACTGAAAATCATACAACTCTTCGGTCTTGACAACCTTTGGCAGCGGCGAATTGCTCACCAGTACCAACTCGTCCTCCAGCCATTCACGATAGATCAGATCGCTGTCCATCACCGGTGACTCGATCAGTCCGACATCGAGTTTTCTGTCCTTGAGCTTGGCAACGATATTATCGCTCAGGTCAATGCTGAGATTAATATCGTTGTTGATCGCTTGTCCCATGGTATTGAGACATTCACCCGGAATAATATAGGTTCCGATGGTATACGATGCACCCAGACGGAAGGTCATCTCTTTGTTGATGATTTTGAGCACTTCCTTCTCTGCAGCATTAATCTCCTTTTCAAGACGTGTTGCGATCTTGTAGAGTTCCTCACCTTCTGCAGTCAATTTGATACCATTTTTCTTTCTTTCGATGATCTTCACACCAAGATACTTCTCAATGAACTTGATCTGCTGTGTGACCGCCGGTTGGGAGATCCCAAGCTTTGCGGAAGCTTTGGAGAAACTTCTCTCTCTCGCAACGGTTAGAAATGTTTCCAGTTTGACAAAATCTTTTAACATCTGTTTTCCTTTGTTTACCATACATAGTAAATTTTAATTAATGGTATTATATCAAATTATACTGAAAAGTACATAAGGTTACCTTATTGATTTCAATTAAATTCATTTTCCTTATATACAATAGTGAAGAGGATTTAATCATAAAAAAGCTATAATAAGAGTACTTATAGGAGCATACTACACGTCATGGAAGAAATACTCAACAGCCTCAATCCGGCACAAAGAGAGGCAGTCGAACATATCGACGGTGCCATGCTAATCCTTGCCGGTGCGGGAAGCGGCAAGACCAAGACCCTTACTGCACGGCTTGCCTATCTGGTCGGAGAGGTCGGCATCGATCCTGCCAATACCCTGACTCTGACCTTTACCAACAAGGCCGCAGCCGAAATGCGTGAACGCGCACTCAAGCTCATGCCAAATAAAGTCTCCTATCCGCCGCTTCTGTGTACCTTCCATAAATTTGGACTGCTCTTTTTGAAGTTCCATATCGACAAACTCGGACGAGACAACAGCTTTGTCATCATCGACAGTGACGACAAAAAACGCCTGCTTCGCAGCATTGCCAAAGCGCTCAAGATAGACCTTAACCTCTCCTTCATCGCTTCGGAGATCTCCAAGTACAAGAACTCTATGCTCACACCCGAAGTGGTCACCCAAAAGGCCGAACTGCCCGACTACAAAAAGGTAGCCCAAATCTACGAGCAGTACCAACAGAATATCGTCGAGAACAATCTGGTCGATTTTGACGATCTGCTGATGCTTACCTATCAGATACTCGAAAGTAACGATGAGCTGCGCAAAGAGACCAGTAACCGGTACAAGTACATCATGGTTGACGAGTATCAGGACACCAACGAACTGCAGTTCAGACTGCTCGAACTGCTCGCCAGCGAACACAACAACCTCTGTGTGGTCGGTGATGACGATCAAAGTATCTACGGCTGGCGCGGGGCGAACATACGCAATATTTTGGAGTTTTCCGACCACTTCGAAAGCTGCAAAGTAGTCAAGCTGGAGACCAACTACCGCTCTACCGAACCTATCCTCAAGGCAGCCAACACACTCATCGAACACAATTCACAGCGGCTGGGGAAAAAGCTGATTTCACACAAAGGTGATGGCCCCGAAGTTAAACTGCTCCACTCGCTTGATGAATCCATGGAGGCTAAGGCGATCTCCCATCAGATACACGAACTCCTTGACAAAGGCACAGACCCTGACGAGATTGCCGTACTCTACCGTATCAACGCCCTTTCGCGCTCGCTTGAAGAGGGCTTCACCAAAGAGGGGCTCAATTTCAAGCTCATCGGCGGTATGCGCTTCTATGAACGCGCGGAGATCAAAGATATCATCTCCTACTTCCGTGTACTTGCCAACCCGCATGATGACTTCTCACTGCTGCGTATCATCAACAAACCCAAACGCGGTATCGGCAAAGCATCCATCGAAAAGATGCAAAAGGCCGCCTTTGACGCACAACTCTCCCTCTATGAGTATATTGAACAGAGCACAGAAGGCAAACAGCCTGTGGTCGTCAGCAAGAGGGTAGCCAATGCACTGGCACAGCTAATAGACGATATTCATGTACTACAGCAGGAGGTAGCGGACAATCTGGGAAGTTTCCTTGACCTGTTTGAGGAGCGCATCAAGCTCAAAGACCACTATGCCGCGATGGTAGACGGCTTTGAACGCATCCTCAACATCGACGAGTTCTACGGCTACTTCAGAGATGCCGTCAACAAAGATCCTGACCTGACCCTCGATGCCTTTCTCAACGATATCTCTCTGCAGAGCGACCAAGATCAGATCGAAGAGAATGCCATCACCATTATGAGTATCCACGCCGCCAAAGGGCTGGAGTTTGAGCATCTATTTGTCATCGGTCTGGAGGAGGAGTTCTTCCCGCTGCTGGGTGAAGGATGCAACATGGAAGAGGAGCGACGACTGGGATATGTCGCCATCACCCGTGCCAAGAGCGATCTGACACTCTGCTATGTTGACAGCCGCTTCTACAAGGGTCGAAGAAAGATGATAGACAAGAGCCGTTTCCTCGGAGAGGCTGGGCTCATTCAAGATGCTTCCCTCAAGATCACCAAAACCTCCGCCTACAAAAAAGGCGATTTAGTCAAACACAAGATCTTTGGCATCGGCCGCGTACAGGCTGCCAACAAATCGGGCAAAGAGTACAAACTCCTCATCAACTTCGGCGGAAACAAAAAAGAGATACTCAGCTCTTTCGTACAGCCCATTTAGTGAAGAGTAAAATATGAAACGTGAAGCATTATTAAATGTGTTGCTTTGCAACACTTCCATCTTGCATAAATTGAAAGCATTGCAAAGCAATGCTCACCAATACTCTTCACTTGAAGTCCAAAGGACTTCACCGTGAATCGCTTGTTCGTCGTCACCAAACCCATCTTCCGCTCTTCAAACAGCTACATGGGCTATGTCAAACGCAAATACCACACCAAAAAAGTCGGCTTTTCAGGCACGCTTGACCCTTTTGCAACCGGTTGTCTCATTGTCGCTACGGGACAATACACCAAACTCTTTCAGTATCTTGATAAAACTCCCAAAAGCTACAAAGCTACCCTCTGGCTGGGAGCCAACTCCCCCTCACTTGACATCGAAAATGTAGACAGCATTCAAGATGTCACTCCATTTTCTTTGGGGCAGATAGAAGAAGTCCTGCATGCACTCCAAGGTAAACTCACCTACTACCCGCCCAAATACTCTGCCAAAAAAGTCGGCGGCAGACGCGCCTACGACCTTGCACGGGAAGGCAAAGAGGTGGGGCTCAAAACAGTCACCTCAACCATCTACGACATCAAGCTGATCACCTACAACCATCCTTTTGTCCACTTCGAAGCAACCGTAAGTGAAGGCACCTACATCCGAAGCCTCGGTGCACTCATTGCAGACAAGCTGGGCGTCGATGCGACACTCTCAAGCCTGCACCGTATCCATGAGGGAAAGTTCTATTATGAAGATGAAAAAGCGCTCAACCCTTTCGAACATTTGAAGATACCACGCAACCGTTACTTTGGTGATGATGCCTATCTCGAATTAGGGAAAAAGTTATCGGCAGACTACTTTGAGAAGAGAGAGAACGGTATCTACCTTGTGGAAACCGAAAATTTCTTCAGTATTATCGAGATCGAAGAGGGCACGGTCAGCTATAAACTCAACCGGATCGAAAAGCCTACAGCTCTTTGACCACCCGGAAACCGACAAAGTAGTTCCGACCGGCCGCTCCCATATGGATTCGGCTACTGCAGGTGCACATATCGGCACTGTTACTCCATGAGCCTCCCCGAAGCACACGCCCTTTGTCGGTCTTGAGTGTACAGGCAGAACCATCCACCGGTGTCTGTCCGTATGGGGCATAGGTATCGGCACACCACTCCCAGACATTGCCATGCATATCGTACAGTCCCCAGGCATTTGGCTTTTTCATCCCGACATTGTGTGTCATTCCACCGGAATTGTCCTTGTACCATGCATACTCTCCAAGCATCGATACATCATCGCCAAAACAGTACTGCGCGGTACTGCCCGCACGACAGGCATACTCCCATTCTGCTTCGGTTGGCAGCCGATATACACACCCCTCACGCTCACTCTTCCAGTCACAATACGCCTTCGCTTCTGTCCAGCGTACACGGCGCAGCGGCACGTCCACACCCAGATGCTCGAACTTCTCTTCAGGGATCGCTACACCCGTCGCCTGCGCATAGAGCATATACTCCTCAACCGTCACAGGATAGCGGCACATAGCAATGTCATAGTCTATGGTCACCTCATGCACGGGTCTCTCCCGTTGTGTAGCTCCTTCAGCTTCGCTTCCCATCAAAAAAGTGCCTCTTGGCAGTGGTATGAAATGCTCGTTCATCGTTGCAAACCTTGTGTTATAGTCAGACCAATGTAACCAAAAATGCTTAAAGCTTCTTTGTTATAATGCGCTATTCCAAGCGGGAGCGGTCTATGTCTACAGCAACTATCAATGCCCATGCCAAAGTAAACATCTTTCTTAAGATCACCGGATACAAAGAGGGCTACCATACCCTCCTCTCCCGATTCATGCGTGTGGAGGATCTCTACGATACCATTACCCTCGAACCGACAAAATGTGAACACTTTACCATCGAGGGGTGCGAAGGTGTACCCACGGCTTCCAATACAATCTTCAAAGCCTATGAAACCCTGCGCAGACACACCGGCTCCAAAAAACTGGAAAACTTTTTCAAATCACACAAAGTCGTCGTCCAAAAACGCATCCCCTCACAGGCAGGACTGGGCGGGGGCAGCTCCGATGCGGCAGCATTCATGCGGATGGTCAATAAAGTGTGCGAACTGGGCATCGATACCAATACACTCGCCAAACTCGGCAGCAGTATCGGCGCAGACCTGCCTTTTTTTATCTACAACTACCCCTCCGCCAATGTCAGCGGCTTTGGCGAGATCGTCGAAGCTTTCGATGAAGAAACGCTGTCCTTTGAGCTCTTTACGCCCGACATCGGCTGTGATACAGCACTGGTCTACAAAACATTCAAAACACATCTGTTCGACACCATCACCCTCTGCTCCTTTCAAGGATGGGAACACTATAACAGCCGCGACCTGCTCGAACTCATTGCCGATCCCATCATGCTCAACGACCTCTATGCCGCAGCACGCATCGCCTACCCGGTATTGGAGTCCGTGGCACCGGAAGGGTGGTATTTTTCCGGGAGCGGGAGCACGTTCTTTAAGGTAGTGGGTAGTGGGTAGTGGGTAGTGGGTAGTGGGTAGTGGGTAGTGGGTAGAATTTTACATCCCCTACCTTAACTGCTCCTTGCTCTCTGCTATCTACTCCCTATTTATGTGGCGTTGGCCATGATCTGATCACGGATCTGCTTTTGTGACCTGCCGCTCTCTGCGTCAAGTTCTCCAACCAGATCAGCACGGATATACACCGTCAGTTTTGCCAATGCTTCTGAAAGCATATGTTCATCTTTACCACTGACATGTTTGTCTTTGGCAACCTGTTCGTTAAAGACATCCAAGAAATGTTCATACTCCTCCAACACCGCCGGTGAAGCGACAATGGCGAGACGATGGGTATGAAAACGCAGCTTGACGAGGTCTTCTGCGGTAATGTCTTTGTGTAGCACCATCTCTTCGATGGTATCAATGAGATTCTGGTAAGTCTCTGTTTTCAGCTCGATGAACTTGACACTCTGCTCCTTTTCAAGTTCGACCGTCGTCTGTTTGTTCAAGAGCATCGCAGTGATGAGTATGGTCGCCAGCGTTCCCAAGATCACGAGAATGATCTCCTGCGTAAAAGGCATCTTGTCGGACATATGGTAGGCAAGGCGTAAAAAGAAGTACCCTCCCACAAACACAACTGCACTCAGCAGCATCATTATCTTATTGTCTTCGAACCATCGTTGCATCGGTTGTCCTTATGGGAGAATATGTGTACTGGAAGTATAGTCAAGTTTTACTAAGGAAGGGGGCGCTGCCCCCCCTTTTATTTTAACTTACCGCAATACTTTTGGCTTTGCGGGACTCCTCTTTCTCAAGAGTGATGTAGAGTCGTCCATCTTCGTATGTGGCGTTGATCTTCTCTTTGTCGATACCTTCCGGCAGGACGAAACTTCGAGAGATCAGTCCGAAGTTGCTTTCGCAGAGGTAATAGTCCTCTTTTTTGACTTCGTTTTTCATCTTTCGTACTGCTTTGACAGTCAAGATGTTATCTTCCACCTGCAGTTCAATATCCTCTTTCTTCACACCGGGAAGATCGATCTCGATCCTGAAAGCGTCATTGCCTTTTTTGGCAAGGTTGGCAAAAGGCAAATGGCTGGCAACATTGGCAAAGGTCTCCTTGGCAACCTCCAGCCCTTTTTCTACCTTCTCTTCTACTGTGTTGGCTACCTCTTTGGCTGTTTTGACTACATCCATGTTGCACCTCCTAATGTATCATTTTAATGTCATCCTCGGGCCTGACCCGAGGATCTATATCATCGGCTCAGGGTGTCAAGATTCCCAATCGAGTTGGGAATGACATATAACCTTACTTGATCTCGATCTTTCTTGGCTTGTTCGCCTCTTCAGGGACTTTGGGAATGACCACTTCAAGTACACCATCCTTGCTCTCGGCATGGATCTTCTCTACATCTACCTTCTCAGGCAGCGTGAAGCTTCGGCTGAATTTGCC
>JAJRRK010000052.1 GCA_024279555.1 Campylobacterales bacterium | reverse complement strand
TTTTGATATCGAGATCATCGAGCAGCACCATCGCCACAAGGTCGATGCGCCAAGCGGTACGGCATTGACACTGGCGGAGTTCGCTGCCAAAGGGCGCGGACTTGACCTCAACGAGGTGCGTGTAAGCGGTCGTGACGGACAGGTAGGTGCGAGAACCAAAGATGAAATTGCCGTCATGGCACTGCGCGGTGGAGACATTGTCGGTCGTCATACGGTCGGCTTTTATAATGATGGTGAATTCCTTGAACTCAATCATACTGCTACCAGCCGCGAGACCTTCTCCAAGGGTGCTATCAGAGCAGCCAAGTGGCTGGTCGATCAACCGGCAGGGTTTTATACGATCAACGACTGCCTTGGGATATAAAATGAGGAATGAGAAATTAGCAATGAGAAATGATAGAATGCAATGCTGCAGCTTTGCTAACCGGCACTATTCACTCACCTCCAAAGGAGGTGCATAGTGTGTGCAATAGTTGGTGTGTTTGGTGCAAAAAAGGCTTCAACGGTAGCGTACTATTCGCTGTTTGCCATGCAGCACCGTGGGCAGGAGGCAACGGGTATCTCCGTAGCCGACGGTGAAAAGATCAAGCTGTACAAAAAACGCGGGATGGTTGCCGATGTCTTCTCTCAGGAGACGCTTGACAGTATGGAAGGTGGATGTGCCGTAGGGCATAACCGATACTCCACAGCAGGCAGCGAGTCTCAGGGGGATGCCCAGCCTGTATTTGCCAAATATAAACTAGGGGAGATATCGGTCGTACACAACGGTAATCTGGTCAACAAGCACGAGGTGCGCAATGAACTCATTGCCAATGGAGCGATCTTCCAGACCGACATGGATACGGAGAACATCATACATCTCATTGCCAAGTCGCAGAAGGATGCACTGGTAGACCGCATTAAAGATATGCTTACCAAGATCGAGGGTGCCTATTGTCTGGCGATTCAAAGCCGATCGAAAATGTTCGTCATACGCGACCGTTACGGTATCAGACCTTTGAGTTTGGGTAAGCTGCCTGACGGCGGATGGATCGTTGCAAGCGAGACCTGTGCGTTCGATCTGGTCGGTGCCGAGTTTGTGCGCGATGTCACACCGGGTGAGATGCTTACTTTCGAAGAGGGCAAAGAGCCTGTCAGCGAGCAGATATTTGAGCCGGACTACCATCCTTGTGCGTTTGAGTACATCTATTTTGCCAGACCCGATTCGATTATTGACGGGAAAAATGTCTATGAGATGCGTCTGAAGATGGGACGCAAGCTTGCTGAAGAGACACCGGCGGAGATTGACCTTGTACTGCCCGTACCCGATAGCGGTGTGGCAGCGGCACGCGGCTATGCGGACGGGCTGGGAGTACCTTTCGAGATGGGGATTGTGCGAAACCACTACGTGGGGCGTACCTTCATCGAGCCGACACAGGAGATCAGAGATCTGAAGGTCAAGCTCAAACTCTCTCCGATCAAACATCTTATCGAGGGAAAACGCGTCGCGATCATTGATGACTCGCTGGTCAGGGGAACGACCTCCAAGCAGATTGTGCGCATGCTCAAAGAAGCGGGAGCCAAAGAGGTACACATGCGCATTGCCGCGCCCGAGATCAAATTTCCCTGCCGCTACGGGATTGATACGCCCACCAAAGCAGAACTCATCTCCACCAAAATGACCCCTGAAGAGATTGCAGAAAGTATGGGTGCGGAGTCACTTGGATTTCTCTCTATTGAAGGATTGGTCGAGTCTCTCGGAAAAGAGCGGAACTATTCGCTTGTGAGTTTTGACGGGAACTACTTTGCCGGGGGAAATGCCGACACAGCGGGTTGTGTGACCTGCTAATATCCCCGGTAGTGTATCTGCTGTGCTTTGAGGCGCGGCAGCGCCTGCTGTTTGACTCTTCTTCTAAAATCATGCCAGTTTTTTTTCTCTTTTGGGCTCCATGCTACTTCAGAGAGAGCCAAAGTACGTGGCCATGCAAGATAGTCGGCGATCTTCGTATTGAGCAGAGTCTCCGACCATAGACAGGCCTGTATGCCTCTGGCACTGCCGGGAGGGGTAAAGCTGTAGACCTTCTTGAGTGAAACAGGAGTTGACCAGGTATGTCCTGGTTCTTTTTTGCTCCGCAGATACTGCTGGTCGAAATAGAGGTACTGTACAGGAGCCATCACGGTCGGGTATCCCTGCCGGATCGCTCTGTAGCCCGCTTTTGGGTTTTTCCATGCCATGATGAGAGATGATCTGCGTATCTTGGACCGCCCCCCGATTACCTCTTGCCATCCTGCCAGCTTTTTCCCGTGTTTTTTGAGTATCCTGTCCATACGGGTGAAGAAGTAGTTCTCTACCCCTTTACGCGTTTTCAGCCCTTTGTGCCGCATCAGTTCTTTGACTGCAGGAGAATTACTCCATGCACCTTTTGGGACTTCATCTCCACCAAGGTGAATGTATCTGAAAGGAAAGAGTGCAGCAACCTCGCCGATGACGTTGTCAAGAAAGATATAAGTACTCTCCAGTGCAGGATTGATGGTATTGTTGGCGATCTTCTGTACGGAGCGGTATCTGCTGGTATCTTCTGGATCCAGCAAGAGCTTTGGATAGGCGGTTACGGCTGCTTTGGCGTGTCCGGGCAAGTCTATCTCGGGAATAACCTCTATCTCTCTGGCTTTGGCATAGGCAATGATCTCCCTGATCTGAGGCTGGGTATAGTACCCTGACTGTACCTGGTTCTTTGACCCCCGCATCGCCGGGGAAGTGGAGAAGGGAAGCTTGGTACCCGGCCCCCGTCTGGCACCGATCTTTGTCAGCAGCGGATAGTGCCTGATTTCGATACGCCACCCCTCATCATCGGTCAGGTGCCAGTGGAAACGGTTAAGTTTGTACTGTGCCATACGATCGATGAACTTTTTGACATACGCGACAGAGAAGAAATTGCGGGAGACATCGAGCATCATACCGCGCCATGGGTAGTGGGGAGCATCTTTGATGTAGCAGGAAGGGATATGCCATACGTTTTTATTTTTGTTCGTCGACCATATTTGTGCATCCATCATCTGCATGAGTGTGATGGTCCCATAAAAGAACCCCGCACTGTCATGCGCTTTCACAATGATATTTTTATCAGAAACGATAAGTATATAACCCTCTTTGGTATAGATGGGGGTATCCGTATGGAGAAAACGGATCTGCCTCTCTTCGGGAACCTGTCGGATAGAGAGAGTAAAGCCTGAAGCCTGTCTGAGATGTGACTGTAGATAGGTTATGGCATGCAGTGAATCCCCGCTGTTACGGTAGAGAGATGTGCTGCGGTCGAGTGTAAAGTGCCCCTCTTTGAAAGTAAGAACCCTGGGGTGGGGAATAATGGTGTTTGTCTGGGCCGGATAATTTGCAGTGGGAAAAATAAACAGCAGGAAAGAGAAGAATCGGAAGAGATAGCGGGTAGATATGCGACCCTTTATCTTCTTCTCTTTACTCATTTTTGTTTCTCTTTTTTGTGTACAAGCTGGAAGAGTTTCCTGTTGACGTAGGGGTATCGACTCGAGGGATTCCATAAGAACCATCCATCTGTACCGGTATCATTGGCTGCTTTGATCTGCTGGGCGATCTGCCATTCAGTGTAGTTGATACGGCTGAAGGCATAGTCTCTGAAAGATTGAAGCCACGGGCGTATGCGATAGGGTTTGACAAAGCGCTGTGCTTTCAGAATACTTGTTTTGACAATGGGGTAGGGATGTTTTGCCGGATCTTTGAAGCCCAGTGTCCCTCTGTGAAATCCGGAAGGATAGAGCATGGGGCAGATATAGTCACTGTGTTCGGCAAGGCTTGGAATTGTCTGGCCTATATGGGTATCGTTACGGTTCCATGCGACATAACCGAAAATATCGACAGAGATCAGTGTACAGTATCGTTTCAGACGTACCTGCGCCTTTGCAAGAAAACGCTCGATAGCGGCAACACGATTCTTCTGTGTATCGGCTTTTTTAAAGCGCAGCCCTTTGTGTGCAGGAAAGCGGATATAGTCGAAGTTGATCTCATCGAAGCCTGATTTTGCAGCTTCTTCTGCAATAGCAAGGGTGTAAGCCTGTCCCTTGTCAGAGTGGGGATCTATCCATGCTGTATTGTGTTTGTCAGACCAGACCACACCGTTTCTGTTCTTGACCGCTCGACCGGGAAAATGTCGTGCCTGACGGGTATCTTTGAACACGGCGATTCTGGCAATGGTATATATTCCATGTTCTTTCAGTTTAGAAACATATGTAGGTAGATCCGGTATAGTCGCATACTTGGAAGCACCGATATCTCTGGCTTCTGAAAAATGTGTTTTATAAGTCAAATTGCCTTTGACATTTTTGATATCGATGACCATAGCATTCATCTCTGTCTCATCGATCTTTCTTACAATGGCCCGAAAAGCTTTACTATTGGGATTTGCTGCATGAAAATTGACATAGAAGGCTTTGATCCGTATCGGCTTAGGTGTGCAGGTTTCACCGGCAGAATAGAGAAAGGCAGAAAAAAACAGAAGCAGAACGAGAAAATGACCGTTCATGCTATTTTTTTGTCCTGTTTTCTTTCTCTTCGATGCCGCTCATACCGAAACGGCGGGCCAGTTCCTGCTTCACACGATCAGGAGAGATCTCTCTATAGCCAAGCCCTACAAGGGTATGGTAGAGCAGATCAGCTGCTTCGTAGATGACTTGCTCATCACTCTCTTTGTCAATCGCAACACAGACTTCATCGGCCTCTTCTCGTATTTTGCTCAGAAGCAATGCTTTGTCATCAAGCAGCTTTTTTGTCCATGACTTTTGGTCTGCGGGAGCATGCTTGCGTTCCAAAATAGTATGGTAGAGTGTATCGACTACGCCGTAGATGGAATCAGTATTGACCTCTTTGTCCAAAATGACTCTGTCTTGCATGACAGAGGTAAAAAAACAGCTTTTTCGTCCGGTATGGCAGGCGACACCGTTTTGTTTTATCTTCAGTACGACAGTATCTGCATCGCAGTCAAGCAGTACATCTTTGACCTCCTGCGTGTGCCCGGAGCTCTCCCCCTTCTTCCAGATGCGCTGTTTGCTTCGGCTGAAGTAGTGGGCATAACCGGTTGAGAGGGTGAGATTGTAAGCCTCCTCGTTCATATAGGCGAGCATGAGGATCTCGTTGGTCTGGGCATCCTGTGCAATGGCGGGGATAAGAGGGTTCTTTTTCCAGTCGATGGTCATGATAATTTCTCCATATTGTAGGGAGCAGATGCTCTATCTGCCCATGGTTTGGCGGATCGATATGGAATCGATCCCTACAGTATTATTATTGTGCCGAGATGGTCTTCTGCTCTTTGCCTTTGGCATCGACCCAGATGTTGGGTACGGCACCGCCCGGGGTGAGGAATATCTGCGCGTCTTTGTTGACCTTGAGCGCTTCGTTGAACTTGTTCTGTGTCTGGATCTGCTGCATCTGGAGCAGCTTTTCTGTCAGAGAGTCGGCGATGATCTTGTTGGCTTTTGCCTGTGCATCTGCCTCGATGCGGATTTGATCAGCCTGTCCCTGTGCTTCGATACGGCGCTTTTCCGCTTCCCCGCGTGCGATCTCTGCTTTGCGTTCTGCTTCTCTCTTGGCTCTCTCTTTTTGCTGCTCGGCGATCATCACATTTTGTTTTTCTGCTTGAAGCTCTTCAATCTTGGTTTTGATTTTTGGAGGGAGTTCGATATTTCTTAATTCAACAGAGTCAAGTACGACAGGTTTCCCCGGTATGGCTTCTACCTTTTTGCGTACGCGTTCCTGAATCTCTTTGGCAATCTCTGTCCGTTTTTGCGGAAGGTTCTCTGCGGCATACTTTCCAATAACATCACGGACGATCTCTCTTACTTTGGTGTTGATGATCTTGTCTTCCCAAGCCGTCCCCCAAGTAGCGATGGTTTTAGGTGCACTTTCGGGTCTAAGATGGTACTGTACTGCCAGATCGATATCGACACCCAGACCCCTGCTGTCCATAACACGGATAGCGGGATTGCGGCGCAGTCCGCCCTCATAACGGCTGTAGCCGTCACTGAGAATCTGCTTGTTCTCGTTGGAGTAGGTGATCATCCGTACGCGGGTATTGACTGGAATGATCTTTTCAAAGACCGGTATGAAGAAGTGCAGTCCCGGATCGAGGGGTGTTTCCTGGAATTTACCGGTTGTGACTTTGATGCCCACTTCCCCTGAGTTGATGATGGTGAAGGGTTTGAGGATGAATAGCCCAAAAGCAATGGCAATAAGGATAAATATCCATGAAGCTCCTTTGCCACCCATATTGTTGAGTGGGTTATTGAAGCTCTGGTTATTGCCGTTGTCACTGTTGCTGCTTTGGTTGCTGCTGGGTTTTTTCTTTTTAAAATAGTCGTTCATGTCTGCTGGCATGATGTTCCTTTGGATGTGTTTTAGGAAACGCGACCAAGTCCCGGTTCCTGTAGTGTTTAGTTGATATAGGTTAAATGTTTGATGTAGTCTGGGTTCTTCCCTGCAACGGCATCGAAATAGGCTGTCTGGAGTTTTTCGGTGATAGGACCTCTTGATCCTGCTCCGATGACACGCGCATCGACTTCACGAACCGGTGTGACCTCTGCAGCTGTTCCTGTGAGGAAACACTCGTCGGCGATGTAGATCTCCTCACGGGTGATACGTCGTCTGATGACCTCAATGCCCATATCTTGTGCCAGGTCGATGACCGTTGCCTGGGTAATGGACTCAAGTGAATTGTCGTTTGGCGGAGAGATGAGCTTACCGTCTCTGACCATAAAGAAACAGGCGCCTGATGCTTCGGCAATGTAGCCCTGATCATCACGCAGCAGGGCTTCGTCATAGCCTGCTTCGACCGCTTCGAACTTTGCCATTTGGCTGTTGAGGTAATTGGCGACCGCTTTGGCTTTCCCCATACCCGAAGTGTTGGGGGTTCTGGTCATGGAGGAGATCTTCAGTCGGATCCCTTTTTTGAGCCCCTCTTCGCCAAGATAGGCTCCCCATTCCCATGCGGAGATGGAGACATTGACAGGGGCTTCTTTGTGGTAGAGTCCCATGACACCGTAGCCCAGATAGACCAGTGGTCTGATGTAGGCTCCCTCAAAGAGTTCGTTCTCCTGCAGCAGTTTGACCTGTGCATCGTTGAGTTCTTCAAGTGTATAGGGAACATCCATCAGCGTCATCTTGGATGAGTTGAGCAGTCTCTGTGTGTGTTCGTTGAGTTTAAAAATGGCACAGCGTCCGTCCACGGTTTTGTAGGCTTTGGTACCTTCGATGGCACCGTTGCCGTAGTGAAGGGTGTGTGTGAGGACATGGACCTTTGCATCATCCCATGGCGTAAATTCGCCGTCCATCCAGATATATTTCGCTTTGTTCATTGATCATTCTCCGGTGCATACCCCAAATGGGTTGCAAAATTAATGGAGATATTCTATCTAAAATGTGGTTAATGGGGGGTTATCATGCAAATTTGAGGAAAAGCCCAACGAGGAGAGAGAGGAAAATGACCATACCGATGAGCAGCACATTGTGCCACTTTTCGGGAATATCGATCTTGCTTTCGATCCATTCGACGATCTTCATGGCGGGGAAAGCCATAAAGACCAGCATGACAATACTGAAGACGAGGGTGAGGACAATATCGGTCATGGTGCGACTCCGTAATATCGCTTTACAAATGCTTTTTCCTCTTGGCTCTGCAGGGGCAGTTTCGCGATGGTTTGGCCTTTGTCATCCACTACGAGAAGCAGGTTGTTTTGAAGTTTCAGGTGTTTTTCCCCCCAGCTTTTCTCAAGACGCTCGAACTCTTTGAAGAGGGTGGCATTGTTGGGTTTTTCCTTGAATGATTCATCTGTTTTGCTGCGTATCTCCAGTCCGCCGAAACGTTTTTCAAGATAGTACGGACTGTACTTCTGTACAAAAGTATAGACATGCTTGTTCTTGCTGCTGGGTTTGCTCTCTAT
>JAJRRK010000051.1 GCA_024279555.1 Campylobacterales bacterium | reverse complement strand
CCCTCTTCATCAACCCATACGGTATGGTACTCCACATAGACAGGGATCTCTTCCTGCAGAGGGATCCATTTTGTCTTTCCCGGTTGGTAGCTGTAACCCAGTTCTTGCAACAGATCCATCGGTCTCTCCAGCCTGATACACCCATGTGAATAGGCTCGTCTGCTGCGTTTAAAAAGAGACTTGGCAGGGGTATCGTGCATATAGACATTGAACCTGTTGGGGAAAAGGAACTTCACCAGTCCCAGTGCATTGCGCCGTCCGGCAGGCTGATAGAGCTTGCCTTCACTGTTGTAACGCAAACCGAGTCTGCGCAGCTGTGCAGGAGATTTGTGGGCATACTCTTTTGCATAGATGGAGGGCGGTACATTCCATGTAGGATTGAGCACAATGAACTTCATCCTGCGATGGAAAAGTGGTGTACGCATCTTGGGTTTCCCTACCACTGTCTTCATGGATAATACCTCTACTCCAGCCCTGTAAAAATGCATTTTGAACTCAGGAATATTAACCAGGATGTAGGTCGGGGGTTTGGACAGAGTGATCCGCTCAATAGCAAGATTCTTCTTGATCTTGGTAATAATTTTACCAATGGGTTTTTTAAACTCTCTCTTGGTCTGAGGACCGATCTTGCCGTCAACTGCCAACCCGTGTCTACGCTGAAATTCCACAATGGCCACCTCAAATTCGGGCGTATACTCCGGTGTCTCATCCAGTTCCTCCAACTGCAGCAGGTTCAGTACCCGTTTCATACGGACAATATCTTCCGTCTCGTTCCCTTTGAAACGGGGTGGGATATAAAGATCTCTGATCGTATAGAGGTAGTCTATATAGGTAATCAGCCCTTTATAGCGTCTGGTTCTGGGCATCTGGGCCATCGTAAACTCATAGGCACGACCTTCACGGACTGCCTGTGCAATATACTTGTCCGCAATACGCCTGAAAATACTCCTGTCTCCCCGGAATCGGGAGAAGTCAAGATCTCCGTTGATCAGGCATCTGGCGATCTGGTAATCCGTTTTTCCGTGACAGACACTGTAGCGTTTTTGATAGGAGAGGAGTCTTCCATCCACCGCAACAGCACACAGAGGCACTATCAAGAAAATAAGTAACATTTTTTTCATAGCATTATCATAACGCATTTTTTCAAAAATTGGACTATTCCGATAGACTTAGCAGTCTTTTTTATGATAAAATAGCCTACCATTCGTTCAAAGGGATGTTTATATGACTATTCGTACCAATCTGCTTCTTTACTTTCTATTCACTTTGAGTATACTTGCCTTGGCAATCATCGGTGTGGAATACTGGTTTGGAAAGCGCATGGCTCAGGAGGCTATAGACAAAAGTTTTCATACAGCGGCACACAGAGTCGTCGATCATATACGTGCCCGGGACATTCTCTCCAAAGAGATCCTCTATCAGACTGAAGCACATTCAATGATCGAAACATCTGCACCCCTTTCTTTACCGCAAAAAACCCTACTCCATTTTACCCATACCCTGCAACGGTACGACAACATGTATGCCATCTATCTTGGTTATCCCAACGGGGACCTCTTCGAAGTCGTCAATATGCGTTCGGGAAAAAGACTCTTCTCTCTCTACAACGCACCCTCCAACACACGATGGACTGTCATATGGATACATGATGTTCCACAAAAAGGACGTGTGCGGGAATTTCTCTTTTTTGATGATTCACTCAACAAGATATCAGGCTACTCGGAATCCTCTGACTATCGGGTCACTAACCGTCCCTGGTATCGGGAGGCACTCTCCACACTGCAAGCATACCGAAGTGACCCATACCTCTTCAGCAACTTGAAGGAAAAGGGTATCACCTATGCCAAAAAGCTTCCCGGGAACAATACGGTACTTGCCCTTGATTTTACACTTGAGAGCATCAACACACTCCTCGCTTCACTCAAGTTCTCTCCTACCAACCATCTCTACATGTATGGGCGTAACGGAGAACTCATCAGTGCCACTCCCGGCTATGACAAAGAGACAGACAAAGCACTTCAAAGTATGCTGCACAGGAAAAAAGTAAAACAGATACATCTTATCAAAACCATACATGGTGATCAGGTGGTGATGGTTCTTCCTCTTAGTACTGAGTTGGAGAAAGAGACCTATATCGGTATCAGCCGCTCCTATGATGAGGCATTCCAACCCTACCTTAAAACGATCTATTATGCTATGACGGTTGCTTTTGCATTACTGGTACTCTTTTTGATATTGACACTTTTTTTAACCAAACATATTGTCAAGCCACTGAAAGCCCTCATGAAAGAGAACAGGCTTATCAAGGAACGGCGCTTCAAAAATGTTCAACCCGTCAAAACCAATATTCTGGAATTTCGCGAACTTTCAGATTCGCAGATAGCCATGTCTGAAAGCATACAATCCTATGAAGAGCAGCTTGAAACGCTTCTTGATTCCTTCATCAGACTCATTGCCGATGCCATCGATGCCAAGTCCGCCTATACGGGCTCGCACTGTAAGAAGGTGCCCGTCATCGCCGCCATGCTGGCAGAAGCGGCAGAGCAAAGTACAGAAGAACCTTTCTGCAGTTTCTCCTTTGAGAACGATGATCAGAAAAAAGCATTCGAACGCGCTGCATGGCTGCATGACTGCGGCAAGATTACCACACCGGAATATGTTGTGGACAAGGCTACCAAACTTGAAACAATCTATAACCGTATTCACGAGATACGCACCCGCTTTGAAGTCCTCTGGCGCGATGTTGAGATAGAATACTATAAACGATTGCTCAACGGGGAAGAGAAGGCACCACTGAAAGAGTGGAAACAATTTGAGCAGGAGAGATTAACAGAGGAGTTTGCCTTTGTCGCTAAATGCAATATCGGAAGAGAACATATGGATGAGAAAGATATTCTCCGTCTTCAAACAATCTCGGAACGAACATGGCTCCGCTATTTTAACGACAAACTTGGACTTTCAGAAGAGGAGCTTTCCCGGTATGACAGTCTTTCTGAAACGTTACCTGCCGTCGAAAAGCTTCTCGATGACAAACAGAGCCACCTCTTACCGCGTCACGACTTCAATGAAACGCTCTACCGCCAAGAGGGATTCACGCTGCCTGTTCCACGCTATCTCTACAATCGGGGGGAACTATACAATCTCTCGATACAAAAAGGAACGCTAACCAAAGAGGAGAGATACAAGATCAATGAACATGTCATCATGACCATCAAGATGCTTGAACGTCTCCCCTTCCCTGAGAACATGTCTCAAATTCCTAAGATTGCCGGGGAGCATCACGAAACCATGGACGGCAAAGGATACCCGCGTTCTCTCACACGTGATGAACTCTCCATCCCGTCACGTATCATGGCGATCGCTGACATCTTCGAAGCACTCACCGCTTCGGACAGACCATACAAAAAAGCAAAAACACTTTCAGATGCACTGAAAATCATGTATACCATGAAAAAAGAGAACCATATCGATGCCGACCTGTTCGATCTCTTTATTACATCAGGGATCTATATCTCCTATGCCAAAGACTATCTGCATCCAGAACAGATAGATGAGGTAGATGAAAAAGAGCTGTTAGGATAGTACTTCCCAGTGATCAAAAAGTGCATCGGATACCTCTTCGCGTACTCTTTGCATCAGTTCGGGGAAGAAACGCATAAAGGAAGCTTCAAGTTCCGCTTTATGCATCTCGATGAGAGAAAGATACCCCATCATACCGTCTTTGCGTTTCAAACCTTCACTCAAACGGTTGTCAATGCGCATAAAAGCCTCTTTAACCCCCTGCATCTGTGCATAGCTGTCAAGCTGGCGGTTCTCAACCACACGCTGTATGAGGCTTTTGGCTTCAGATGGATAGCCGCCCGAGGCTTTGAGCGCGCGGATGCGGAACTGATTGAGAAAACGCTCCCGCTTTTTGGTAGAAAAATGTTTCCAATGCACACTGAGAAAGTGGTCGTAGAGAATGTCAAGCGCAACACCTTTGAGAGCGCCTTTGTGTGCAAGAAGTTTTTTGGAGTAGTGCACTTCGGGGTGGGCATCGGTGAAACTGTCGATCACTTGATGCAGGCGCATCCCTTTGCAAAGATCCTCTGAAGCCTCTTCCCAGCATTTGCCCTTGAGGGGATCGGCAAGTATATTGCCCAGCTGGTACTCAATGCGTTTGGGAGAGAGAAAAACGTGTGCCAGCCAGTTCATGGGACTACAGGATATTTCTCAGGACGATCGCATAGTGCATCACAAAAAGGTTCAAAAAGAAGATAAGCATACTTGAACCGCGTGAAAGGAACTGCTGCAAAGGGGTACGCACCCTTCCGTTAGTCTTATAGGCAATGATGAAGTGAATGACGGTCGCTACCGTGAGCACACCTACCAGTACGACCTTCATCTGCAAAGCATCGGAGATCTTGCTGCCGTTGGGGTGAAGCAAGATATCGAAAAGATGATAGTTGATGCCCATAATAAAACCGGTGGCAAGTAACATCACAAGCGCCACAACCTCGAACCAGCCAAAGATCGGTCCCACATGCGGATAGACCTCTTTCTGTGCCTGTTTGTCACGCAGGGTCACTCCCAGTACGAACATAAATACCGACCCTCCGATCCAGCTGATCGCCATAATAAGGTGAATGTGGAAAGCCCACTTGGTGACCCACTCCCACATCTTAGCTGTCCAGCTTCAAAACTGCCATGAACGCTTCCTGCGGCACCTGCACCTTGCCGATCGCCTTCATACGCTTCTTACCCGCCTTCTGTTTCTCAAGCAGTTTACGCTTACGGGTAATGTCGCCGCCGTAACACTTGGCGGTCACGTTCTTGCCCATAGACTTGACATTGGATCGTGCGATGATATTGTTACCGATACTCGCCTGGATCGCCACTTCGAAAAGCTGTCTGGGGATGAGCTCTTTGAGCTGCTGCACGAAAGCAAGTCCTCTTGTACGCGCTTTCTCTTCCGGAACGATGATGGAGAGTGAGTCCACGACCTCCCCTGCCACACGGATATCGAGTTTAACCAGATTGCCGGGTCTGAATCCGATGGGCTCATAGTCAAAACTCGCATACCCTTTGGTGATCGACTTGAGCTTGTCGTAGAAGTCCATCACAATCTCGTTCATAGGAATATCATACTCCATCAGTACACGCGTCTCGTTGAGGTAGTCCATCTTCACCTGAATACCGCGGCGGTCATTGAGAAGTTTGATGAGATTCCCCACATACTCCTGCGGCGTCAGGATGGTCGCTTTGACGTAAGGCTCATAAATCGTGTCAATCTTCTGCGGTTCAGGCAGTTCGGAGGGGTTTTGTATCTCGATCTCCTCTCCGTCGGTCTTTTTGACACGGTAGACGACCGTCGGTGCTGTGGCGATGAGTTCGAGGTTGAACTCTCGCTCAAGACGCTCTTTGACCACCTCCATATGCAGCATCCCCAGAAAGCCGGTACGGAAACCGGAACCCAGCGCCATCGAACTCTCCGGTTCAAAGGTCAGTGAGGAATCATTGAGCTTGAGCTTGTTAAGTGCATCACGCAGGTCTTCAAACTTGTCTGTCTCGATGGGGTAGATACCGGCAAAGACGAACGGTTTAGCAGGTTCGAACCCGCCGATGGCTTCTTCGGTAGGGTTCTTCGCATCGGTAATGGTATCTCCCACCTGAAGTGCTTCGACTGTTTTAAGCCCGGTAACGACAATGCCTACCTCACCCGTTTCGATCACCTGTGTCTTGATGGGTTTAATGGGGTTTGGATACATCAGGTCAAGTACCTGATGCTCCTCTTTGGTACCCATAATCTTGATCTTCTGACCCTTTTCGATCTTGCCGTCAAAGACACGTACCAGCGCCAACGCCCCCAGATAGTTGTCGAACCAGCTGTCATAGATGAGTGCTTTGGTCGGTGCTTCTTCGTCTCCGGCAGGTGCGGGGATCTTCTCGACTATCATATCGATGAGTTCGGGAACTCCCTGCCCTGTTTTGGCAGAGACCAGCGCATGTTCGGTCGCATCAATACCGATGGCCTCTTCCAATTCGCTCAGTACCCTGTCAGGATCGGCCGCAGGCAGGTCGATCTTGTTGACCACGGGGATGAGCTCAAGGTCGTTCTCAATGGCAATATAGACATTGGCAATTGTCTGCGCCTCGACCCCCTGTGCCGCATCGACAATGAGCAGCGCCCCTTCACACGAAGCCAGAGAACGGCTCACTTCATAGGAGAAATCTACATGGCCGGGGGTGTCTATGAGGTTGAGGATATAGTGCTCGCCGTCCTTGACATAATCGAGTCGTACCGACTGCGCTTTAATGGTAATGCCACGCTCTTTCTCAATATCCATCGTGTCCATCACCTGTGCGGACATCTGTCTGTCCGTCACCGCCCCACACTCCTGGATGATACGGTCTGCCAGTGTCGATTTCCCGTGATCGATGTGTGCGATGATGGAGAAGTTCCGTATATTCTTCTGTGGTACTTTGTTTGACACGTTTTTCCTTTGTTGTCGGAGAATGGCAGCCACAGGGGACTGCTCCTGCAACTCAATCGTTTAATCTACGCAGGGATACCCTCTGGGCGCACCCTTCAAATACCTAATTGGTTTCAAACAATGAATTGACACTCTCATTGTTGTGTACACGCCTGATAACCTCTCCGAGCATGGATGCGGTAGAGAGCATCTTGATCTTCTTGGACTGCTTTTGCATCGGAATGGTGTTTGCCACAACCAACTCATCGAGTTCACCCTCCTCAATGCGCTCATACGCCGGTCCTGAAAGTACGGGGTGTGTACAGCATGCCATCACTGAGGTAGCGCCCAGTTTTTTCAGTGCCGCTGCAGCCTTGACCATCGTTCCTGCCGTATCGATCATATCGTCAATGAGAATGACATCTTTGCCTTCCACGTCACCGATGATATTCATCACTTCTGCCACATTAGCCTTTTCACGACGTTTGTCGACAATGACCATATCCAGCCCCAGTCTGTTGGCGAAGTATCGTGCCCTTGCCACACCGCCGATGTCCGGAGAGGCAATGATCGGGTTGGCGAAGTTCTTTGCTTTGATGTAGTCCATAAAGAGGATCGCCCCGTAGAGGTTGTCAACGGGAATATCGAAGAAACCCTGTATCTGCGATGCATGCAGATCGACCGTAACCATCCGGGTGATCCCCGCTGTCTCCATCAGATTGGCGACCAATTTGGCGGAGATGGGTACCCTTGGCGCGGCTTTTCTGTCCTGTCTGGCATAGCCGTAGTACGGTACCACTGCCGTGATGGACTTGGCAGAAGAACGCTTGAGCGCGTCGGTCATAATGAGCAGCTCCATCAGGTTAGCGTTGGCAGGCGCAGAGGTGGGCTGAATAATGAAAACATCTTTACCGCGTACCGACTCGGCGATCTGCACAGAGATCTCACCGTCTGAGAAACGGTTGATGTTCGCTTTGGAGAGCGGCATTTCTAGGTAGGTTGCGATCTCTTGGGCAAGCTGCGGGTTGGAAGTTCCGGAAAATATCATATATCCGCTCATAGAGGTACCTTTTTGGGAGTGATTTATAGCGCGTATTTTACACAAAATAGGCTAAAAAGGGGATTTAAAGCCCGATCATATTACACTTATGCCAATAAAATATGACGGATATCTATGATACGACAGTTTTTCAGAAAGATCGCCACTCACAAAGACAAATTTGACCATATACTCGACAAGTATAATATCCCCAGAGAGTACTTCAATATCAACCGCCGCATGGTCACCAAAGGATTGCTTGTGGGGCTTTTTTGGGGTTTCATTCCCATGCCGATGCAGATGGCAGGTGTGATGATCACCACACCGCTGATGCGCTTCAATGTCCCTATCGCACTGGCTACCGTATGGTTGAGCAATCCCGTCACCTACCCGCCGCTGTGGTACCTGGAGTACATCACCGGAAACCTCCTCATGGGAAGGGAGAACCTGCATGATGTGGAACTGACCATGGAGTGGTTCACCGAGCACTGGGATGACATTGTTGTGCCGCTCTATGTCGGTACAGCATTCTACTCCACCGTCGTCGCCTATCTGATCTATCTGCTCGTCAACTGGCTCTGGAAACGCTCTGCGATGCGGGAGTGGCGTAGTAGAAAAGAACGATAAAAAGTACTCTATTTATAGTAGAAGATTAAACAAAATATCCATAAGTAGCACTATTGATAAGACTATCCATCATTACACAAAACACACTTCATTTTCAAATAATGTTCTCATGCATGATTCAATCACAGTATCAACTGCTTGATTTAGATCTAACAACCTCTGTTCGTTCAAACGATTGACAATATAGGAAATATCGACTCTCTCATAATCATCAAGTACCGGAAGCGAAGAGAAATTTTGATATATCGCATCTGTAAAATCATTTTGAAAAAGTGTGATGCCATACTGCTTTTTTACATATTCGAATAACACTTTTAAGGCTTTGAAGGTTTGTAGGTATTCTGGTCTGTTTTTATCCAGTATCAACTTAATCTTTGCGTCTTGACTATTGAAAAATATAAGGTAATTATCATCTTTTTCAACTTGATAATTTGTAATCTTGTACAAAAGTCTTTGTGCCAAATAGGGATTTGCCTCTTTGAGTGACTCATATATCTCTTTTGCCTCTTGCTTATATGATTCTCTCTTGGATCTATTCCAATAATCAGGTGCCGGATCAAGATTGGTAATACGATCAGCCAACTTGACCGCCTGAACAGACTTTGGCTGCAGCTTAATGCGCATAAGGCTATCCTTCATCTGTACCTCTTTAGTAGGCAGAGAAGTATCTTTGGTCAATGCTTGAACACCTTGAAGAATAATATCAATATTGGGAACATCAAGCGTGTTCGCTCCTATTGTTGTATCTGTATCTTCCAATACATCGTGCAATAGTGCGCAGGCGATGGCAACATTAGCATCGTCATAGCTAAGCCGGTAGTGTGAAAGCGATGCAATGATCTCCTGCGCAACACTAACGATATGAAAAGCGTAAGGAAGTCCCTGCGGGGTCTTTTGCTCCCCATGTGCTTTGAGAGCAAACGACAGCACCTTTTTGTATTGTGACATGCTAAAAGCATCGTTGGGCATCGCTGCACTACTGCAATCAACCTGTGGCAGCGTTGACTCCTGTTCTTTTTCAATACTTGGCGCAAAGCACTCCTCATCCCCATCAAAACTGAATAGGCAATGATGCCGTTTGCCATTTTTATCATGATAGACAATGCCTATCTCTTCCATATCGCCATACCCGTTAGCCCTTTGGCGATGCAAAGAGACCTCCTCGATATATACCATATCATTAAGTTTATCAAGTGGTTGCTTAGTACAGGCTAGCTCTCCTTTAAAGAGCTGCTGAGGCATCTGTGCATTGCTGAGTTCAAAAAAAGATCCATGCCCCATACTTCCACCGTAAACATGTGCTTTAATAGTCAAATAGCGCGGTATGCCATCTTTTTTGTATTGCAGTTCAATGCTATCTCCACACCGATATACAGCAGTGATACTACAACCTTTAATATCATTTAGATAAGCACAGTTATCTATTTTCATTTTTACAATCCTTGCTCTTCATTAAAAACTCTCTGAGCTTGGCTTTCGACATACTCCCAGCTCGAAAAACCGACAGAAGTTTTAGAGCCTTTGATAAAATAGTCCGTTCCACCAAACTTATACGCTTGAATCAACTTTTCAGCACTCTCAACATTTTGAGCAATTTTGCGCATTTGGGCATCGAGCTTTTCTTGCATGTATGCCAATGCCTTCTCACCACTTTCAAACGATGCTACTTTATATTCATATCTATCGCCTTTCATATAGTCGTAATTATCTTCGCACCACACTTCTACCATCTTCTTTCTCCTTGCTTTTATATCATTTTTGAAAATGTCCAAATACAATCGCCTCTATCTCCTCTTCATACTCAGGGTATTTTTCTGTCAACTCATATGCCACACCCATATTGAAACGACCCAAATCCGCCCATGTGCCTATGCCGCTCATTGGAGCATCAATACTGTTTGCCTCATGAAATTTTTCCATATAGTATCGGCGTATATGGTGCAGTAACTCTTCTGGCATAGTAAATGCATAACCGTAATACCAGCTAAGAATATCTTTAGGATACTCTCCCTGTGTAAAATCAAAATATTTGTTAAAGCCGTTGTCTATCATCCATCTGATAGTCGGATACTTACATACTTCCCAAGCCGCTTTGATCTGCTCGACACTTTTTTGGATATACCCCGCGCTCTCACGCAGATGCGCTGAGAGTTTGGTTCTGCCCCGATCGTTGTCTGCGTTGGCATCCTCTTGCAGTTTTTTGATAAGTGCTTCCAAAAAGCGCGCCATATCGTCATAGTAGAGATCTCCCACTCGCGAGGCAATCTCTTCAAGCTCCAGCCCCACTCCTCTAATCATTGGTGTATGTTTGAAGTGCTCTCCTACGGCAAAGAATGCTCGCATCTTCTCAAAGTGTCCCTCTATGCCCTCAAAACTGTGACTGCCGCCCTCTTCTACCACAAGATTTTGTTCTTTTAGCTCATACTTATCCAGTGCATCTTGATAATCCAGTATCTCATCACCCTTTTGCAAGTACAAAGAAAACTTTGATGAAATTAACCACACCGTTAACGCGTCCACCTCAAGCTCTTTTAACATCTCAAGATGACTCTCTTGCCATACAAAAGTGCTGTCGTCGTAAAAATTCGGTGCATCACCGAGCGCTCTTTTGAGTGTTTCATAGGGTTGAGTTGCCGGGTTGATGAGTACCACTTTTTGTACTTCGGGCATCTGAGCAAGGTAGGTTGCGTAGTAGCCACCAAGCGATGAGCCGATGAGATAGACCTCTCCATAGGAGATGATCAACTCTTGGAGTGTCTCTATGGCAAGTTTGGGAACATAACTGAGCGAAGGGGCGACAAACGGCTCGCCGATACTTTTAAAATAATCCCTAAAAAGCTCTGCCTTATTGCCTTTGCCGCTGCCGCCGAAACCGTGAATGTAAATGATCATGATATTCCAACCTCTTTATTTAATATCCCTGCTGTCAACCTCTTGCGTGTAGCATCTCATAGTGCCTAACTCCAATGCCGTTAACTGATTGCCGTAGACACAACCGGTATCTATGCCAATATGGTTTTTATCGGTTTCAATCTCTTTAACGACATCATGTCCGTAGATATTGATGATATCATACTGCTCATACCCCTCTTCCCAGTCCCATCCCCAAGTTTTGATGTCACTTGGACGGTTGCTCATAAGGGCTGTATGAGAGCTTTGCAGATTTTTGCGCTTGTAGTAAGGCAATCCAAAAGCATGAGTAATGAAATAGTTCTCAATCTCTATATAGCGAGGCAGTGTTTTTATCCATGTTAAATGCTCTTGTAGCCGTTGTGGGTCATTACGATAATTTTCAACTGTTTTATATCCGCCAAATGAGCTATTTACAAACCAATCTGGATTACTTTTGCCATCTAACACCTCTTCAATATGCAAAAGCATTAGATATTCATGATTGCCTAAGATACACGGATACCCGTTTTGCATCACAAACTCCACCGTCTCTTTGGAGAAGTTTCCTTTATCAACCAAATCGCCTACAAAAATAAGACTCGCCTCTTTAGGAAGCTTGGCAATGAGCTTTTGCAATGTGTAAAAACAGCCGTGGACATCGCCTATGATATAGCGGTACATTTACTTTCCTTTTTGTACTACACATACAATACTCTGACAAATAGGCTTATACGATATGTAAACCTTATCTGTTCGTATAGTATCCATAATGTGCCAAAATAAGCCAAAATTCGGTTGACCCGCTAAAGGTTTGACAGGAACGCTGCTGGTTATAATTTTTCAATCCGTAACACGCATCGCTTCTAATTCCTTTTTGGCATATACGTTGCATCGCATAATCTTTCAGCCCATAGCAAGCATCCGTACCGGCACCATTGAGACAGACTCTTTGGAGTCCGTAATCTTTCAGACCGTAACAGGCATCACTACCCGTTCCTTGCAGACATACCCTTTGGGGACCATACTGCTTGATACGGTAGCACATTGACTTAGACACCCCTCTAAATGCATTTTTTAAATCATTTCTCACAGAAGAAGCATTTTCACAAGCTTTATCATATCCTTTGGAACATCCTTTCTCCAAAAAATGCAGTGCCGTCTTTAGATCTCTACCTGTTCCTTCGCCATTGGCATACATCAATCCCAAGTAAGCGCACCCTTTGGCGCTGCCGAGATTGCACCCTTTACGATAATACTCGATTGCTTTTGTATCATCAAGCGCAATTCCGTACTTACCCTCATCATAAATCACACCGGCAGATACACACGATGAGGCATCATCGGCTCTGCATAGTGTCTGCATAAGCTGAAATCTGGTTTTATCCAAACTCTCAGAGGCATGTTTTTGTTCTTTTTGTTCGTTCAAATAGGCTATTCTCTCTTCATAGCTTTGCTTGATACAGCCTATATCACCTTTGCAAGCATTTCGTTTTCTTAGCCACTTTTTTTGATCGATATCTTTGTTATCTGCTTTTATTGATCCATATACTTTCGCAAGTTTGAGATCCAATGCACTTAATGTCTCATTGGCACAAATAGCATGTTCTGTTCTATTGAGTCGTGAAGCACTACACCAAGACGGAATAGATGCAGATTGCGAAACAGATTCGTCCGCTTCATTTACTATAAACAATTTTAGCTCATCACGGGTTTTGCAAACGGTTTTATTGCGGTTACAAACGATTTTGACACCTTTGGAGTTGGTCAAGGTCTTGCAGGTACTTCCCACTTTGTTAAAAAAGAAATGCTGACTGTCAAGACTGATCGCCAATTTGCACTCTGGCGTAGCAAAACCTCCAAAGCGTATCATCTTGGCTTTTATCGAACCAAACTTTATCAAATCGCCGCTTCTTAACGCAAGATCCTGTGATGAAACCTCTTTGGACACTCCCAAAGATAGCATCACCATGCATATCAACAATACTCTGAACCACTTCATATACACTCCTTACAAACAGTATGATTAACAGATGATTCCACCACCCAGAAGTCTTCTACCGTCATAAAAAGCCGCCGCCTGTCCTTTGGCAAGTCCGAATACCGGCTGTTGAAGTGTTACGGTCGCCTCTCCGTCTGCTATCTTGACATGGCACGGTACCGCCTGTGTACGGTAACGCACTTTTACCTGACAGTCGAACTCGGCAAGATCTTCAAAGAGGTTGATCTGCTTGACCTTGAAGTCGTGTACTTCAAGCTTCTCACGGGTACCGACCACGATCTGGTTCTTTTCTGGCTTGATATCGAGGACAAAGTGTGGATCGTGCGCGCCGTGGACGAAGAAGCCGCGGCGTTTGCCGATGGTGTAGTGCATATATCCCTTGTGGGTACCGACCACATTGCCGTCAATATCGACCGTCTCTCCGGGCATGTCGATGTTCATGTGTTTGGCAAGTACTTCATCGTAAGTGTTCTCGACAAAACATATCTCACTGCTCTCCGGTTGTGTCGCAAACTCCTTGAGTACTTCAATGTTTGCCGCATAGGCTTTGACATCGGGCTTTATCCATGTTCCAAGAGGGAAGATGAGTCGCGGCAGCACCTCTTTTTTGACCTCGCACAGAAAATAGCTCTGATCCTTGTTGGAATCATCCGCAGCATAGATGAACTCACCGTCGCACTGTATGTAGTGACCCGTCGCGACATACTCGGCACCAACCGAATCGGCGAATTCTATCATCTTTCCAAACTTGATGGTACGGTTGCACATGACACACGGATTGGGGGTGAGACCCTGCTTGTAGCTCTCTACAAAATAGGTATAAACATTGTCATTGAACTCTTTGCTCAAGTCGAAGAAGTGCGCTTTGATACCAAGGTAGTCTGCCACCTTCTGCACCTTACGCCAGTTCTCTTCATGGTAGCCGGGTTTGTCGTGCAGCTTCATGTAGACACCCTCGACCTCATAGCCCTCTTTTTGCAGCAGTACCGCAGTGACTGTCGAGTCCACGCCCCCGCTCATACCTACCAAAACTTTTTTCATTTTTCTACCTTTAGTATCTTTACAGCAACATGTTCATTGGTCCACACAAGTGTACCGTAAGCCCATATTTTCTCTTTGGTTTTCAATGTTACACGGGAGAGATCCAAAGCGGAGACATCGATGCGTTTTCCTTTGAGAAGTCTGCTGCTGTTTACTTCTCCAAAACTGCATAGCAATATCTCAT
>JAJRRK010000050.1 GCA_024279555.1 Campylobacterales bacterium | reverse complement strand
CCTGCCGCAGAGGGCTTTGATGTCACCGTTACCAACAAAGCAACCCATACGCTCTTCCCGCAACCGCTCAGGCTGGCACAGCTGCGTGTATCGGTTGAACATAACGGAGAAACCATCTCACTTGAAACAGTCAACTTCAAGCGGGTTATCGGTACAAACGGCAAGCCTTCCATGCCGTGGCTGGCAACGGAAGTCATAAAAGACACGACAATCAAAGCACACGAAAAAAGAGTAGTACATTTCGCTCATACTCTGCAACGAGGAGATGCCGTTACTGTACAGTTTGGTTACTACATTGCCAACCCCAAAGCGGCGAAGAGACTGGGCATAGCAGATCCGGAAGCGACACGCTTCATGATACTCTAAGAGTCCCGCTTTCCTATCGGGGAGTAGCCTCTATCGGGCTTTGCGAAAAAGCTGCAGCAGGGTCACCCACCAAAGCCCCAGCCCAAAACCGCCCATCACATCGGTAAACCAGTGTACCCCAAGGTAGAGACGGGTCGAAGCGATCAACACTGCCCATCCGAAGGCAAACAAAAGTAGCAGTGAACGCAGACATCTCTCCTGTGTTTTCTCTGAGAGAATAAAGTAGAGTGCGAAGGCCATTGCGGTTGCCATGGTTGTATGCCCCGAGGGGAAAGAGTATCCTCCTACCTCAATGATGGCAGCATCGGGTCTGACACGCCCTACCAACATCTTGACTAACGCAAAAAGTCCGGTTGCTCCAGCTGTCGCAAGGATAAAAAAACCGATGTCAGCATACCACCGTCTTCTGGCAAAAAAAGCGATAACAATCACCGAGAAGAGCGTAGCACCGATCAAACCGTTGACATCGGTCACCCATTTGACCACCGGAGTGAACCACTCTATCCGTACCAGATGCATATGGGTGCTGACCCAACTGTCCAGCTCCGTCAGCCATGCTTCGTTACGTACCGTCACAAACATCACCACGAACAGTACCAGTGCAGACAGATTGACAACCAACAATGTTTTCGCCTCTTTTTGCATCACCGAACCTCTATCGTTTTTCTAATGGTAGCCAAATTTGCTATAATGACAACATCACCGCTTCAAGGAGTTCCCGTGAAATACTTCATTACAACCGTATTTATACTCACCTCTCTTCTCTCCTCAGAGATCAAGATGCCCAAACAGCAGAAGTTCTACATCAGCGGGGTGGAGTTCGACACTCAGGTCTACTGTGCCGATTTCAACAAGGTCATACAGCAACAGCAGCAGCGCATCAAAGCCCTTGAGGCCGAAGTGGCACAGCTGCGCAAACTCCAACAAAAACAGTTAAGCAAAAAGCTGCAGAAGGAACATCAGGCAGAAGTAAAAAGAAATACACCCAACCTACCAAAAGGCAAAAGCCGGATCATCATCTCGGACAAGCCGATACAGTAAATCAGAGAAGCGACCGGAAAACATAGTAACAAACAAGGGAAAAAGAGGGGGGATATGTTAACAGTCACTTCTCTATGAGGCGTGATGTCCGGGAAAAACAAGGAAGTTTACAAATTGGACAAGGAGTAAAACAAACCCGGAACATCACACTGAAAAGGTCAGAACCTTTTCTTACTGACAGTATAACCCCCGAACACTAACCATTGGAAAATAAAGAGTTAACGGATATTCAATGGTTGTATTGACTCCATATCAGAAACATTAGGCAAAGTTATAGCTAACTTTTGATACACTTTAATACTCCATTATCTTGAATGCTTAAAAAGGTATGTTTAACATGTTGCGAATGCTACTTCCCGTTCTCTTCTCTGCTCTCTTCCTTTTAGGGTGCAACAATGAAAAAACTGCACAGCAGACTACTGCTCAGAACACCCCACCGGAGGTCAATGTCCATACGCTTACAAAGAGCCAATACCCCATCTGGATACGGTTTACAGGGAAAACGCAGGCCGTTGACGAAGTCGATGTAATCTCCCGTGTCAAAGGGGAACTGAAGTCCCAACATTTTCAGGCAGGACAACAGGTACATACCGGCGATCTTCTCTTCACTATCGACAAGAGCGAATATCAGTCCGCATGGGACCGTGCCAATGCCATGCTTCAAAAGGACAAAGCCTCCTACGCGCTGGCAAAAGCCAATGTCGAACGCTACACACCACTGGTCAGGGAACAGCTTGCTCCGCGCGAGAAACTCGACGAGCTTACCGCAACCCTCAAACAACTTGAAGCGACCATCAAAGCCGATGAGGCGGCACTCGAAAAAGCACTGATCAACCTGAACTTCTGTGAGATCAAAGCCAGCATCGACGGCCGCATCGGCAAAGCATCGATCCTTACCGGCAATACGGTCAATATCGGCGACAAATTGGCAAAGATCGTACAAACCGACAAGCTCTATGTCAACTTCAACCCCAGTGCACGTGAAGTCGCCCTGATACGGCGATTTGCAAAAAGCGATCATCCCGAAGTACGCGTCGGCATCAAAGGCGATGCCGCCCAGACTGCAGAGCTTAAAGGAAAAGTGGATTTTATTGACAACATCTCCGACCCCTCTACCGGTACGGTTGCCATGCGCGCTGTAGTGGACAACCCCCAAGGACTCATTTACCCCGGCAGTTTTGTTGAAGTAGCACTGTTTCTGGGCGATTATAAAGTCCTTGCCGTCCATCCCAACCAGATCAGCCTCGATCAGCAAGGGGAGTACCTCTATACACTTGATGCTAACAATACCGTGCATAAAAGCTACATCCATCCGCTCTTTGCCAACAACGATCTGGTTGTCATCGGCAAAGGGGTCAAACCGGGTACACGCGTACTTGTCGAAATTCCAAATGCACTTGCCGATGAAAGCAAGGTCACCCCCATAGAGGTCGACAATCCGATCAAAACAGGGAAGTAACCGATGTTCTCACTCTTTTTCATCAAACGCCCCGTCGTAGCAATGGTCATCTCTATCTTCATTGTCATCGTCGGACTTATCTCGCTCAAGCTGCTTCCGGTTGCACAGTTTCCGCAGATCGTTCCACCCAGCGTAGAGGTGACTGCACTCTACCCCGGAGGAAGCGCAGAAACGGTAGAGAAGAGTGTCACTTCTGTACTTGAGGAGCAACTCAACGGGACTGAAGGAATGCTCTATATGGAGTCCACCTCGGCATCCAACGGTGCCACTTCGATCAAACTCTACTTCGATCTCTCCCGCGATCTCGATCTGGCTACGGTCGATGTGCAAAACCGTGTTGCCCTTGCCATGCCTACCCTGCCTGAAGCGGTCAAACAGCGTGGTGTTGTCACCAAAAAGCTCTCATCGTCCATGCTTCAGATCATCACCGTTACCTCCGACAACCCCAAACACGATGCACTCTTTTTGTCCAACTTCGCCAGTCTCAACATTGTTGATGAGCTCAAACGCGTCCCCGGGGTAAGCAATGCGACTATTCTGGGTGAGCGGCGCTATGCGATGCGTATCTGGCTTGATCCCGATCGTTTGGCGATGATGGGTATTGCCATCGGCGAAGTACTCCAGGCAATCAAGGAGCAGAACCTTCAAGTCTCACTCGGTACCGTCGGCGATACCGCCACCAAACAACAGACCAAATACCAATACACGCTCATCGCCAAAACACGACTTGAATCCACACAAGAGTTCGGCAGGATCCTCATCCGCCAGAAAGAGGACGGTTCAAAAGTCTATCTACGCGATATCGCACGCATCGAAATGGGCTCGGAGAACTACTTGAGCTCCAGTTTCCTCAACAACAAACCCGCCGCAGGCATTGCTGTCTATCAACTCCCCGATGCCAATGCGCTTGATGTGGCACAAAAAGTCAAAGCCAAACTGCAAGAGCTCTCCAAACGCTTTCCCAAAGGCATCAAAGCAGTCGCAACCTACGATACGACCCGTTTTGTCGAGATCTCCATCGAAGAGGTGATCCAAACCCTCTTTGAAGCGTTGGTGCTTGTGCTCATCGTCGTCTATCTTTTTTTACAATCGCTACGCGCGACACTCATCCCCGCTATCGCCATCCCCGTTTCGCTCATCGGTACCTTCGCCGCACTGGAGATGCTGGGATTTTCGATTAATACACTCACACTCTTTGGACTGATCCTTGCCATCGGGATTGTGGTCGATGATGCAATCTTGGTCGTAGAAAATGTGGAAGCCAATCTTGAAAAAGATCCCGATCTAACAGTACGCGAGGCAACCTCAAAAGCAATGCAGGAGATCTTTGTGCCGGTCATCTCTACCACTTTGGTACTTTTGGCAGTTTTTGTGCCTGTCACATTCATTCCGGGGATCTCGGGAGCGCTCTATAAACAGTTTGCGATGACGATCTCCTTTTCTGTACTGATTTCCTCTATCGTCGCACTGACACTCTCTCCCGCCCTGGCGGCGATGATCCTCAAACCACACCAATCGGAGAAATCCCGCTTTTTCATCCACTTTGACCAAGGACTCGAAAGACTCAAAGGCTTCTATGCCCGCCTGCTTGAGAAGCTCATCAAGGGGCGGTATCTTGTGATTGTTCTCTATCTGTTGCTGCTTGGCGCAACCTATATGATGTTCAAAGTTCTGCCTACAGGCTTTTTACCCGATGAAGACCAAGGCACCATCGTTGCTTCGGTCACAAAACAGCCCGGTACAACGCTGAAATATACCGAAGAGACTACACGCAAGATCACGCAGATTATCCAAAAGACTCCCGGTGTGCATGATGTGGTCACCATCAACGGATTTAACACCATTACCGGCACGGTGGACTCTTCCAACGGCTCGTTCTATATCATACTGGACGACTGGGAGGAGCGAAAAGACCCCGCTTTATCGGTAACGGCGATCATCCGGAAACTGCAACAGACCCTCAATGCACAGATCCCCGATGCCGGTATCCGCCTCTTTGGCGCCCCTTCGATCCCGGGCATTTCGGCTGTAGGTGGGTTTGAGTTCAAGCTTGAAAACCTGACCGCAATGCCGCTAAAGCAGTTTGAACGCAATGTGCGCGACTTCATCGAAAAGCTCAATGCCGATCCGCGTATCATGAACGCCTATACCATGTTTAACAGCGGCTATCCGCAACTCTATGCAGATATCGACCGTGACAAGGTCTTTGCACTGGGCATCAAACTCAGCGACCTCTTTACCGTCTTGCAAACCTACCTCGGATCATTGTATGTGAACGATTTCAATAAGTTTGGTAAAACCTACCGTGTCTTTTTGCAGGCCGATCCGAGTTTCCGTACCCGTTCACACGACATTACCGGATTTTTCGTCAGGAATGCCAAAGGAGAGATGATCCCGCTCAGTACCGTGATGACACTGCACAAGACCACCGGTCCCAATGCCTTGACACACTTCAACGGTTACCAATCCATCGCCGTCAACGGTGTACACAACATCAAAGAGGGCTACAGCTCAAGCGATGCCATTGCCGCCATCGAGGAGCTTGCCGCACAGTACCTTCCCAAAGAGATCGGATATGCCTTTTCAGGTATTACTCTCCAAGAGAAGCAAGCGGGCAATGCGGCGCTGTTTATCTTTATGCTCTCGCTTTTGATGGTCTATCTCTTCCTCTCGGCGCAGTATGAGAGCTGGATCGTTCCGCTGATGGTGATGCTGCCTATCCCTACGGTCATGCTTGGCGCACTGGGCGCCAATATGCTTGCCGGACTGCTCAACGACATCTACACGCAGATCGGACTGGTACTGCTCATTGGGATGTCGAGTAAAAACGCTATTTTGATCGTAGAGTTCGCCAAAGAGATGCATGAAACAGGCAAAAGCATCATCCAAAGCGCTATCGACGCATCGGCACTGCGAATGCGCGCCATTCTTATGACCGTCTTCTCTTTCTTGTTGGGGATCTTGCCACTGGTCTTCGCTTCGGGGGCGGGGGCAGCATCACGACAGTCTCTGGGTACGGCGGTCTTTGGAGGAATGGCGCTCTCAACACTGCTGACTTTTCTACTCACCCCCGTTCTTTTTGTGGTGCTGACACAACTCAAAGAGCGATTTACAAGGAGTAACCATGCGGCATAGTCTGATTGTATTATGGATACTTTTCAGCGTAGGAAGCCTGGCAAAAACATATACGCTCACGTTGGACGATCTGATCACCATAGCACTCAAGCACAGTCCCGATGTCAACATAGGCAAACTCGATTTTGCAGGCGCCAAGGCGCGCGCAATGGACGCTAAAGGACTCTACTTGCCCCAACTCAACCTATACGCTGATGGCGGCAAACAATCGAGCAAACTCAAAGCCCAATCCCGCGTCACAACCGATCTGATTACAGGAACGCTCAGCGCTTCGCAACTGCTGTATGATTTTGGAAAAATCGGCGGCATCATTGCCGCAACACAGGAAGAGGCGTTGGCCTATCAGGCCCAAATGTATCAGACGATCTCAGACAAAATCCTTGCAATCAAGCAGATCTACTATACGATCCTCAAAGCAAAAGGGATCCTCCGTGTACAACAAAAAAACCTTGCACTTCAAAAACAGCAACTACGACGCGCACAGAAATACCTCAAAGCAGGCATTAAAACTATCATCGATGTCTCCGATGCCAAAGTACGCCTTGAACAGGCACGGCTCGATCTTGACAATGCCCGCTATCAGATTGAGTACCTGCGTTCTCAACTCGAACAGATCATCGGGACAGTGCCTTATGGCGGCGCGTACCGCATCTATGCGCCCCAAACGGATGTGACAAGCCTGGCAAAGAAACTACCCCAAAACCACCCCTCGCTTTCCCGATTAGAAGCGTTTGCCTACCGCCACCGCGCGCTTCTTGAGGGGGCACAGCACTTCATCAAAGGGGCACGAGCACAAGTAGAAAGTGCTAAAGGCGGATACCTGCCAACCCTCTCTCTAAGGGGAGATCACACCGTACAGAAAGTAGATGAAAGCCTTGCGGGTGTTCTTCCCCAAGAGCAGAGTCGCGTCAGTCTCTCGCTTGAGTGGAATCTCTTTTCCGGGTTTCGTACCGATGCACAGGTCGAAGAGGCAAAAGTAGGGGTACTCAAGGCCGCTTCACAAGCCCAAAAGATTAAACTTGCTGTCAAACAGCAGGTGCTCGGTGCCCACATCCAGCTCAGACAGAACCGCAACAGTGTGCGTCTCAATGCACGTATTACCGATGCTGCGCATCATAAACTCATACAGGCACAAAAACGCTACGAGAATGACCTTGGCGACTTCATCGAACTACAAAATGCTCAGCAGGATTACATCCGTGCCCTTAGCAACCTCGTCAACAGTTACTATGACTACTACATCGCCCTCGCAAGCCTCGATCATGCTATCGGACGATAGTCAATAGCCGACCACCGACCCTTCCAGTGTATTCAAAAATGCCACCACATCATCTATCTGCTCCTTTGTAAACTCGTTACCCAGTTGGTATTTGCTCATGATGCGTACCGCCTCTTCAAGTTTATCCACTGCACCATTGTGAAAATAGGGTGCGGTTTTGGTAATGTTGCGCAAAATGGGTACCCGAAAACGCAGTCTGTCATCCTTCCCCAAAAAACCACCCTCATTAGGAAAAGGAAAGGGGCTGTTCTTCAGTTTGACATCCGGCTCAAAAAGCAGTCCCACATAATCTCCAAAATAACGCCGAAGCGGGAATTTCTGGATACTCTGTCCTCCAACACTCATACCGGTATGGCACCCTTTGCACCCTTTGGTCAGAAAGAGCGTCATTCCGCGTTTGGCTGCAGGGGAGATCGCATTGTCATCACCTTCAAGGAATCGGTCGTATGCACTTCTCGTGAGGAGTGTCCGCTCATAGGCACCAATTGCATCACGCACTTTTTCAAAAGTAATATTCCCCTCTCCAAAAACCTGCTGAAACTGTGCCACATAGCCTGCATCGGCATTGAGTCGCTCCTCCACCCCTTTGGGGGTCATCCCCATCTCAAAAGGTACCTGTATAGGACCACCTGCCTGCTCCTCGACATCTTTAGCACGCCCGTCCCAGAACTGTGCCTTGGCAAGGGCGGCATTGAGTACGGTTGGCGAGTTGAGATGATGCGGGTTGGCTTGCCCTTTGATGCCAATGGCGGTAGGCAGATTGTCATCACCGCCCTCTTCAAGCTTGTGACAGGTCGCACAACTGACTGTTCTGTCTTTGGAGAGTACAGGGTCAAAGAAGAGTTGCTGCCCCAGTGAAACTTTCTCTCTGGTCACCGGATTTTTGGGATTATCCACAGCTTTGAGCATCGCCTCCCATGTTTTGGGTACAGGGGTCATACCTCCCTTAAGTGCCTTCTCTCTGAGTGCTTTGTCACTAAGTGTCGCAGTCTCCTTTTGAGGCAGAAACGAGGGAAGGGAAAGGATTGTAGTCACAACAAACAGTACGATCACTATCGGTAAAACAAATGTCTTCATTCGCCACCTCCTTTCTCTCATTATAATCAGACATAAGCAGAAAACAGTTGACCCATATCAAAGCTTGACGCTTATCAATGCCATGAGGAGACAAAAAAGATACAATGAGATTCTGCAGAATCAGGAGGAGCATATGGACGCAACACACTACTACAACCCCAACGGTGAAGATATCCTCGACGAGAAGCTCTATGGTGGCTCTCCCACAGGATTTGTCGATTTCAACCGTTCACGTTATCGCTGGGACAGCAACATCTACGACCTGATGAATGCCAATACCTGGTTTCCCAGTGAGGTCAACACCGCATCGGAAAAGAAAAACTTCGAGCACCTGACTGACAACGAACAGGCGATCTACAAAATGACCTTTGCCCAGCTGAGCTTCAACGATTCCGCGCAGGAGGAGTACCTCAGCGACTTCAGAAGACTGGCGAACAATCGACTGGTCAAAGCGGTACTCTCCTTGCAGATCATGCAGGAGGTCAACCACTCCAAAAGCTACGCCGTCCTTCTCGATGCCTGCGGAAACTCCGAAGAGGTCTTCAACCTCTACAAACACGATGCCGCACTCAACAAAAAGAACCAGCAGGTCGCTGAACAGTTCGCCCGATACATCGACGGAGGCTCTGCGGACAAGATGCTGCTCTCCGCTATGGCGAGTGTCAATCTTGAAGGCATCTATTTCCTGCTCGGTTTCAGTTATATCTATCTGCTCGGAGACAAAGTACCCGGTGCAAGGGATATGATCAAATTCATCGCCCGAGACGAGCTTAACACCCATCTGCCGCTCTTTGCCAACATCTTCAAGACCATCCAGAAAGAGAACAAGATCGCCGCGAGCACCATCGATGCCGCCTACGAAATGATCTCCGATGCTGTCGAGATTGAACTGGAGTACGGCAAATATCTGCTTAACCGATACCCCATCATGGGCGTCACCCCGGAACTGATGGAGCAAACCGTCTACAATTACGCCAACGATCGGCTCAAAAAGATAGGACTCGAACCCGCTTTCGAGGAGACCCCGACAACCTACCTGCAGAAACTGGTGACCAAACATTTGGAGATGAACGAAGTAAAGAGTAATTTCTTTGAGAGTAATGTATCAAACTATGCCAAGTCAAGCATTGACCTGAACGATTTTTGACATATCAGGAAATGGGACGCTCTACCCTATGTAGGGTCGGTTTACCGACCTTCATGTGTATGTCTATTGTTCCAATCCTTCGGCTTCCTTGAGCTTCTCATTATCGATATAAAGCACAACACGGGTCTGTCCCTCTTCTTCGGCACGCATCTTGTCATAGAGATTTTGCATCTCTATTTTCTTCTCTCTGCTGACAGGTTCTCTGACGGACTTGTACTCCACAGGTTTGCCGTCTTTGATGACTGTGGACATACGGGCAAAGACCCAGTAATATCCTTTATCTTTGCGTAGGTTCTTGACATAGCCTTCCCAGACCTCTCCTCGCTTGAGCGTCGCCCACATCTCCTCGAATGCCGACTTTGGCATGTCGGGATGGCGTATCACATTGTGCGGCTTGCCGATAAGCTCTTCGGGCGTATAGCCCGATATCTCGGCAAAGGTCTCGTTGACATAGGTGATCTTCCCCGTAAAGTCCGTACGCGAAACGATCAGCTCATCCTCGGGCACTTCGGTCTCAATGAACATATCGAAAGTCGTCTCCATGGTATCTCTCCTTGCAATATTATGGTATTTTATGGTCATTATAGCACGATATTGGAAGTCAAATGATGATATAGATCATCTCTTGAAGCAGAAGAAGCAATAGCACCGACACTGAAAAGGATCGGCACTATGTAACAAGAATTACAATACTTAAAAATCCGTGCTGATATCGATGATCGGCTGCTTCGACTCGAGTTTGATCACCTTGATCTCTTTTCCGGTGGCTTTGAGCGCTTTTTTGACATCGATGAGTCTGATGGACTGGTCTTTGTAGGTCTTGACCGCATAGTCGAGGTTCTTGAGGTCAGCTGCGGAAGTCCACTGCGTATAGTCGTAGTGGATCTTGTCGCCCTCTTGCTCCTGAATGGCGCCCAGCGGGATGTCGAAGTTGTTCATCACATGGAAGACCTGTGGGAGTGTCTCTTTGGCGGTCTCAAGCTGCACAGCAGAGTCTGCGAATGCCACAGCCCGCACAAAACGTGAAGGCGGTGTGAAATCACCGGGAATGCCCACCAGTCCGGAACCCTGTCCGAAACTCCTGATCTTCTTGCTTTTGAGATCGATCTTGGGGACATTGGTCGCGGAGAGGTTGACATAGTTGCTCAGGTTGATGATGTGCCAGTCGAAGGTAGGCGAGTTGGTCAGTACGCCGATGGGGTTCTCGTAGAGCTTCAGCCCGCCTTCAAGCGGCTCGATGACGATGGAATCACCGCTCTTGTCGGTGACGAGAAAATGCCCCGGGAAGCTCTCTCCACCAATCTCCTTTTGGGGGTTCTGCACAAGGATCACATCGTTGTAGTGCTTGCGTATTTCAGCGACACTGCCGAAGTTCGCAAGCAGCCACGCCACATAGTCCTCCGGTGCCATGGACTTGCTCGCAGTTTCAGGTTTCACCTCGGGGTAGTGGGCATAGCCTGGCAGATAGAGCGCACCGACATAGACACCCGCTTCGTTCATCCCGTCCACGAGCATATGTTTGCCCATGAAATTAAGCCCCACCATGCCGTACTTAGTCGTGTATTCGATGCCCTTTTTTTCGGCTGGCAGCGAACTGGAGAGCTTCGTACCCGCAGGTACGATCACGGCATTGGAGTTGACCTCCATCCCGAACTCCATCGTCCGTCCTACGACGACCCCTTTGTCTTTGGCTGTCAAGTGCAGTGCCGTACAGGCCTCCGCGCCGCTTGTCAATACCGCTGCAGCAGCAGCGATGGATACTAAAATTTTTGTCATTTTCATGCTTTTTCCTTATGTGTCGAATTAGTTATTGCAAAAAGCGTCAAACGCCTCTGCCCGCTTCTCGAAATTCTCTTTTTTGGCAAGTTCCCACGGACGCTCGCACTGCTGTGTTTTGGCACACCACTTGTAACCTGCCGAAGCCTTGCAACCATGTGCATCGGTATCTGCGCCGGTCATTTGTACATTCTCTTTCGTTTCATTTTCGCAGCCGCTGATACCCAGTGTTACAATGCCCATACACAGTATTACGCCTGTAAACTTCATGATGTTATTGATCATTTTTCTTTTCCTTTCATACGCGCTTTGAACCCTTCCTGAAGGATCTGGTTGGCAACACAGGCATCGCCGTGGTGTTGATGACTCGAAGCGTAGGCGTAAAGCTTTTTGAGCGTACTCTCCGAGAGTTT
>JAJRRK010000049.1 GCA_024279555.1 Campylobacterales bacterium | reverse complement strand
GGCATCGCTTTTGTTGATCTTTTCGATCGTTCTGTGCTCTTTGACTTCATTGAGTTTTTCTGAAAAGGCAGAGACAATCACAGAGGTGGCAAAAGAGATCATCGCAATACCGCTGACAATGATCACCATAGAGACACTTCTTCCCTCAACTGTGACTGGAGATATATCTCCAAACCCTACGGTTGAGATCGTCACAAGCGCCCAATAGAACGCATCAAAAAGCGAATTGATATGGGGGTTGATCTTCTCTTCAAGGACATAGATCGCAATACCCGAAGTAAATACGATAAACAACAGCAGTAAAAGCAGGGTCAAAAGCTCAAAACGCTTATTGGAGAGTACTTCGACAAACTGATTGATGCTTTTGGCATAACGCAGCAGCTTGAGAACCCGGAACAGACGCAATGGTCTGTACGTAGGGAAAATAGCCAGCAGGTCTATGATAGCAGAGGGAGTGATCATAAAATAGAGCTTTTCAATCACTCCTTTCTTCAAAGGGGTATAGGCGCTGAACGGTTTTTCCAGATATTTGGCATCCTGATAGGCATCAAGTATGCGCTCGGAAAGATCGTTATGTATCCACAAGCGCGCAAGATACTCAATGCCGAAAAGGACAGAGACGATATATATATCATAAAAATCCATCCAAGCAGGCACAGGTCTTTTCACCTCATAGACTAAAATAAAAATCGAGGTAAAGATCAAAAAGATAATCGTAAGATCAAAATATTTTTTGTAGGGGTTTTTCTCATCGGTAAGCATCTGACGTACAAATGCTTTGATACCCTGATACCGTCTGGAGGCATGGAGTTTTCGGGCAATGGTCAGCAGGATATCATTCATTGCCCATCCTCCTTTTCAATCAAAACTATGACAGCCTCTGCTTGAGCAGTTCATTGACCTTGGCAGGATTGGCGGCGCCTTTGCTGGCTTTCATTGTCTGTCCGACAAAGAAACCGAAAAGCTTCTCTTTGCCGCCTTTGTACTCCTCCACCTTGTCGGCATTGGCAGCGAGGATCTCGTCGATGATCGCCAAAATGGCACCATCGTCGCTCACCTGCGCCAGACCCAGTTCATCAATGATCGCATCGACATCACGGCTCTCATTCTCCATCATGAAATCCAGTACCTCTTTGGCACCCTTGCCCGAAACCGTAGAGTCAGCAATCTTGGAGACCAGCGTACCAAGTGTTTTTGCATCGACCGGAGAGTTTTCTATACTCACCCCCGCTTTGTTCAGCCGTCCCAGTAGCTCTGAAGTGAGCCAGGTGACCGCTGTTTTAGCCACCGCACCGTGTTCGAGCATCTCTTCAAAGTAGTATGCCATCTCTTTGCTTGCGGTGATTACCAGTGCATCGTAGCGTTTGAGACCCAGCTCGTTTACATAACGCTCTGCCTTCTCATCGGGCAGTTCTGGAATGTGGCGTGCCGCCTCTTTCATCGCTTCGGTCACGACCAGCGGGCGCAGGTCGGGTTCGGGGAAGTAACGGTAGTCTGCTGCCTCCTCCTTGCCTCTCATAGAGCGTGTCTCCCCTTTGTCTACATCAAAAAGCCGCGTCTCCTGTACAATCTCCTGCTCGTAGACACCATCTTCGTACGCTTCGATCTGCCGTTGTACCTCATAGGCGATCGCCTGGGAGATGAAACGGAAAGAGTTCATGTTTTTGATCTCTACACGCGTTCCAAAAGCCTCTTGCCCTTTGGGGCGAACAGAGACATTCACATCACAGCGGAATGAGCCCTCCTGCATATTGGCATCGGAAATATCAAGGTAGCGAACCGTCGCATGGATCTTCTTGAGGTAGGCGATGGTCTCCTCCGCACTGCGCATATCAGGGCCAGAGACGATCTCAAGCAACGGCGTACCCGCACGGTTGAGATCAACCTTGGAGATGCTCCCCTCATGCATATTCTTCCCTGCATCCGCTTCAAGGTGCGCTTCGGTGATGGTCACCGTCTTTTGTGAACCGTCCTCAAGGTCAATCGTTACCTTTCCATTGCGCAATATCGGCTCATAGAACTGTGTGATCTGATAAGCACTTGGAGAATCGGGGTAGAAATAGGACTTTCTGTCAAAACGGGAGGCTTCGTTGATCTGGGCATTGACTGCATTGGCAAAACGCATCGCCTTGATCGCCGCTTCTTTGTTGACTACCGGAAGTGCTCCGGGAAGTGCCAGACAGGTAGGACAAGTGTTGGTGTTTTGATGCTCGGCAAACGAGGTGGGGCATGCACAAAAAAGCTTGGTTTTCGTATTGAGCTGCACATGTACTTCAAGACCGATCACGGTTTCAAACATAGCGGTTTTCCTTCGAAAAATAGTAGAGTAATATTGGTAGATATTATACCGTTTTGGTTATTTGAGGGTGTTTAACCCTCTTTGTCTGCCAGTTTTTCAAGTAAAGCGGTCTGCTTTTTCAGCTCTGCAAGCTTCTCTTTGTCGGTGATGAAATACTCCAGCAACAGTACGCCCAATAGTCCGGGAATAGCCCCTATCAATGCGGAGACAATGGCAAAAAGAATACTGCTCTGATAAAAGGAGAGAAAAGAGGTGAGTGCGCCTATGAGCATCATGGCCCAGGCGACACCCAGAAGAAAGTTGATCACAAAACCGAGTGTTCTGCTCTCAAATCGCATGGAGAATTACACAGCACCCATCGTGTCAATGACAGGATCGGGTGCTTTTTCATGCTCTTCATCGATCGCTACGGCACCTGCAAGATACACATAGATAAGGATCATAAAGACGAATGTCTGCAACAGGGCAGAGAATGTCAGCAGCAAGTATGCAGGAAGCGGCGCAATGAAAGGAACCAACATCAACAGTACCCAGAGGAAAAGGTCATCACCCTTGATGTTACCGAAAAGTCGGAAGCTCAAAGAGATAATACGGGAGATATGCGAAACAATCTCGATAGGGAACATCAACGGTGCAAGCGCCTTGACCGGTCCGGCGAAGTGCGCGAAGTAGTGGACAACACCCTGCTTTTTGATCCCCTCGTAGTTGTAGTAGAAGAAGACCATCAGCGCCAATGGCAGCGTGACATTGATGTTCGAGGTAGGAGACTCAAAACCGGGAATAATACCGATTACATTCGAAACAAAAATGAAGATCCCCACCGCAGCGACAAGCGGCAGATACTTTCTTGCAAGCTCCTCACCGATCACATCTTTACCCATTGCGATGACACCGCCAAGATAAGCCTCCATCACATTCTGCGTACCTGTCGGTACCGCTCTTAGACTCTTTGTTGCCGATTTAGCAATAAATACGCTTATTACAGCCACAAGCAGCAGGTGGGCAATGATCACAGCAGTATGGTTGTGCTCTCCCAAAATACCGCCAAGGTAAGTAAATACACCTTCCATGAAAACATCCTCTTGTTATAATTTGCTGTATTTTACATAAAAAGCACTAAATTACGGGTTAATCAGAACGAATATCATAGGATTTTCTCCTGCCCTATCCGGTAGAGGGCAAAATCGTATTTGACAGGATCATCCGCATCCCACTCCCTGAAAAGTTCAGTCAGCTCCAGAACCGCTTTCATATCGTAACTTTTGCGCTTGAGGAGACCTAAGCGTTTTGCGACACTGAATGTATGCGTATCAAGGGGCATCAGCAGCGCTTTGGGCGGTATCTTCGACCAAAGCCCCATATCGACGGCATCACTTCGCACCATCCATCGCAGGTACATCATGTAGCGTTGATAGGTACCTGCCTGTGCCATTTTTGAAGGTATCTTGCCTACCAGAAAATCATAACCGTAGCTTCTGTGAGGATAGATCTTCCTGATACACTCTATAAAGTGCCAGAGCCCGTCAAGGATATTCTCCTCTCTCCTGTAGCCTTCAAAAAAGATATTCTCAATGCTCTCTTGCGCTTTAAGACGCTTCAAGGCAATAAACAGAGCAGCGACATCTTCACCCTTTTGAAAACGGTAATAATACCTCCCAAGCACCTTGTTAATCTGCGCCTCGTCTTCATCAAGGAGTGAAAAGTCAAGTGTGTCAAGGAACTTAACGATTTGATGCGCATTCCCATACCCAAACAATGCGCATATCAGTGCAATAGACTCATCCCGATAGCGTGAGGCGACCAGAAGAGGGTCGGGACGGTCAAAGGAGAGTTCGGCAGCATTGTTACGCTTTTTGACTTCTGCGTCCAAAAGTGCTTTTGCCTCAGATAAATTCATAGTTTCACTTAGTGTCAGTGCATCATCAACCTAACGGAAGTCCTGAGGGATCTACCGCTACAGGTATCATTAAAACGTAAAATGTTCACCCAGATAGTATTTACGCACATTCTCATCGTTGGCGATCTCTTCGCTGGTACCTGACGCCAGCATCTCACCGCTGCGCATCACATAGGCTCTATCACAGATCCCCAGTGTCTCACGGACATTGTGATCGGTGATGAGGATTCCCATATCAAGCTCTACCAGTTGACGGATGATGTTTTGAATATCAAGTACAGCAATGGGATCGACTCCGGCAAAGGGTTCATCCAAAAGCAGGAACTTCGGTTCACCCACCAGCGCACGGGCGATCTCCACACGCCGGCGTTCACCTCCGCTCAAACGGATACCGATACGGCTCCTGATCGGTTCGATATTAAAAATCTCCAAGAGTTTCTCAATACGGGGTTGTACTGTCTCTTTGGGTAGCTTGAGCGCTTCTGCGGCAATAAGCAGATTCTCTTCTACCGTCAGATCCTTGAAGATACTCGACTCCTGAGGCAAATAACCGATCCCTTTCTGTGCACGACGGCTCAAAGGCAGTGTCGTGACATTCTCTCCGTCAAGAAAAACTTCTCCGCTTGTCGCACCGGTCAGTCCGCAGACCATATAAAAAGAGGTGGTCTTCCCTGCACCGTTAGGTCCCAAAAGACCCACGATCTCTTTACTTTTGACATGCAGTGAAATATCATGTACGATCTGAGTTTTCTTAATGGTCTTAGAGAGATGTTTTGCTTCGAGTGTGTGCATTAGCTGTTTATCCTGTAGTGTCGTTTGTCCCCATGAGGTTCGATCTCGATAAGATAGACATTATATCCTACCCCCTCTAAAAAGGTTTTGAGCTCATCGCTGCCCCACTCTACCATATGCCAGCCCGGTTTTTCGAACTCTTCAAAGAGCCCCATCTGCATGAACTCATCATGACTGAGCCGGTAAAGATCATAATGATACAGATCGTTTGCGTAACACTGTTGAAGGGAAAAGGTCGGCGAGGTCACTTCACTCTCTATGCCTCTGGATCTGGCTATTGCCTGTGTCAGCGTTGTTTTACCTGCCGCAAGGTCACCACGCAAAAATACAATGGCATTTTCAGGGAGTAGTTCCTCAAGGTAGGCGACGACTTTTCCAATCTCTTCAAGCCCCGCTTCTATCTCTTTAGTACTCAACAACGACTCCCCAGTTGCGTACTTACGCGTACCATTTTTTCAAGGTGTTCAAGCGCTTTCCCGCTCTCTATGGCTGCTTTTGCTTTCTCAACCGCTTCTTGAATATCTCTCACATTGCCGTCAGCAAAGAGTGCATAGGCGGCATTGAGTAGTACGATGTCGCGTTTGGCTCCTCTCTCTTCTCCACTGAGAATATCCCGGGTGATCTTCGCATTGAACATTGCATCTCCACCCAGGATCGCCTCTTTGGGAGCCTTTTTGAAACCAAAGGTCTCAGGATTGATCTCCCCTTCGCTGATACGCCCACCTTCAACATAGGCAAAGGAACTGTTACAAGCAAGAGAGATCTCGTCCATACCGTCATGAGAACTGACGACAAAAGCACGCTCAGTATCAAGTTCAAGCAGTGCCTCAGCCATTCGTTTGATGAATGAAGGGTCAAAAACACCGAGCAGATATTTCCGCGCACCCGCAGGGTTCGTCAAAGGTCCGAGAATATTGAATATGGTACGGTGGTCGATCGATTTGCGTATTGGCATGATGTGCTTCATTGCCGGATGGTGGTTCATCGCAAAAATAAAAGCAAACCCCGTCTCCTCAAGCATTTTGATCTGAGCATCGACAGGAAGATTGAGATTGATACCCAATGCTTCAAGCACATCGGCAGAGCCCGAATTGGAGGTAATAGAGCGGTTGCCGTGTTTGGCGACCACACACCCCATCGAGGCAAGCAGCAGCGAGACGGTCGTAGAGATGTTGAACGATCCGCTCTTGTCACCGCCTGTACCGACCACATCGATGGCTTTTTCTCTCAGTTCTTCTGAAAGCGGCAGTTTGACTGAGTGCTCACGCATCACCTGTGCCGCGGCGGCGATATCTTCTCCACTCTCCCCTTTTTCGTACAGGTCAATGAGGAACTGACGCGCCTCGGCTTCAGGCATCTCATTGTTGAAGAGTTTTTCAAATTGTCGCTTGATATTCATTTTTTTCTCCACAATGGATATTATTTACATCAATGTTGCATTTTAGATCAAGTGCGACAAAGGAGCGCTCAACCCGTAGGGCGCTTGCGTTCGCGACTGCCGGAGTGCTTGGTCTAAAATGCAACAAATCTATAGCTCTTTTACATACTCATCTTTGAGTGATTTTGGGATCGTCTTGGTCGCGGGGATCTGCAACACCTCGTAAGACTTGGGCCCCTTAAGGTATTCTATCGTAATTGTGTCACCGATCTTGACATCTTTGGAGGCTTTTGCCTTCTGTCCGTTGACATAGACCACCCCGGACTTGAGCATATCGGTCGCTACGGTACGCCGTTTGACCACATTCACCGCACTGAGCCATTTGTCTACACGCATTTTATACACCTTTCAAATCAAAGCTTTTCACCAGAAAAGCATACCCACACTATTCACTATTCACTCTTAACTCTTAACTCTTCACTTCTTCAAGCTGTGCCTCACTGCTTGAACATCGCTTCTGCTTCTTTGGCAAATTTATTGCCCTTCATCGTCAGATTGCCCATCTTGTTGATGAGTCCTTCACTTTTGAGCTCTTTTAAGAGTTTTTTCGCCTCAGTCGGAGAGTAGCTGCCTGTGGCGACCAAAGAGTCTATCACCTCTTCGATGGACTCGCCTTTCTGCTTCTTAAGAATACCCAACAGTGTTACGCGTTTGAGTAGTTTTTTGTCTTCACTGTTCATTCTTGACCTATCCGTTACTACATTTTTAATTGCAATACAATCTTTACTGCCCTCGCGGCTATACTTCGTTACGACCGCTTCGGTTCCGATGCTAAGATCGTGAAGCAGTTCACGATCTCTTTACGCATCTCATTGCTTGAACATCGCTTCCGCTTCTTTTGCCGCAGTTAGTCCCTTCAGGGTCAACTGTCCATCAAGCAGATACTTCTGGGCTTTAAGCTCTTTAAATATCTGTTTAGCCTCTTTCATCGTGAACATACCCGTATCGACCAGCATGGCACGCACTTCATCGAGGCTCTCATCTGGTTTACGCTTCAAGATGCCCAACAGTGTCACCTGCTTGAGCACTTCATGTTCTTCGGAATTCATCGGTTTAGTGCAGCTCTTCGTTGAGTTTGACTTCCCGCGTACTTCTGCGCGCGATGATCTCACCGGTGGTGGAGTTCTGACGGTAGTGGATACCGTTGAGTCCCTGGAGTTCTTCACCTTTGAAAGTGGTCTT
>JAJRRK010000048.1 GCA_024279555.1 Campylobacterales bacterium | reverse complement strand
TAAAGCCTTTGAGGTTTTTCATCAATTTGAATGCCTCTTTGGTCAGAGCGTTGCCTTTGGTATCTTCCGAGCCGTTGGAGAGCAACCCTACACGTGGATTGTCCACCTTTATCGCTTTCTCCATATAAGCCTCGCCCATAGCGCCGAACTCATACAGATTCTGCGGCGTACAATCTGTCACGGCACCCACATCAAGCACAAGTGTCTTGTTGTTCCCCAGACTCGGCATCAATGTCGCCAAAGCCGGTTTAGAGATATGCGGCAGTCTGCCGATGCGAAGTGTCGCCAGCGTCATAGTTGCTCCGCTGTGCCCTGCCGACACAACGGCGTCCGCTTCCTTGTTACGTACCAGTTCCACCGCTTTGTAAATAGAGGAATCTTTGCGTTTAAGTGCATTGGTCGCCTGATCTGCCATATCTATCACATCGGAAGCTTCGACGATCTCCACTTTGTTCGCATAATACTGGGGGAGGAGGGAAAGTATCTCTTCTTTATCACCTACGAGAATAGGCAGAAAAGTGTGTTCTTCAAGTGCCTGGACGACACCTTCAATAATGGGCTCGGGACCAAAATCCCCGCCCATCGCATCAATGGCTATTTTCAGCATTGCTTACGCTTTGTTCGCTTTGTACTCACCTGTTGTCATGTTCATGTGGTGAGGCATTCTCCATGTTCCGTCTGCATCTTTGACAGGCATTGGAAGTGTCAACTTGTAGTGTGTTCTTCTCTTTGCCGCTCTTGTTTTACTCACTCGTCTCTTAGGTACTGCCATGTTCTATCCTTTTCTAAAATTAATATTCTATTTCAAGTGCCTCCTCACTGCCGTCACATTCGTCACAGTAGTGAAAATCACCTTCGATCGCATTGATCTCGCTCAGTATGATGTAATCGATATCGATCACGCCATCTAAAAACTCGATTATATCCAAATCATCTTTATCTTCTGATACCTGATCACTCAGTGTCAGTTTCAGTGCGGAAGCAATATGTGCTTTATACTGCTTCCCGCACCGGTCACAGACAAGTGGAAGGTCACCTTCCATCGCTGCATCCAGAAGGACACGATGATAACCGCTCTTTTGCAGTATACCGCTCAGTTTTACCCCTTGAAGCGATAATTCGAAGGGTTTTTCGGTACTGCCTACCTTATCAAAAACAATTTTCAAAAATGTTCTTGATTAGTGAATTTCTCTTTGGGCAAAGAAGAAGTTGATCTCGATCTGTGCATTCTCAAGAGAGTCACTTCCGTGTACCGCATTGGCATCAATACTGTCTGCAAAATCTGCTCTGATCGTACCGGGAGCTGCTTCTTTGGGATCTGTTGCACCCATAAGCTCTCTATTCTTTGCCATGGCGTTCTCACCTTCGAGAACCGAAACAACAACCGGTCCGGAGATCATGAACTCAACGAGCTCACCGAAGAATGGACGATCCTTGTGAACGGCATAGAAAGCCTCTGCATCGACTCTGGAGAGTCTGATCTTCTTTGTTGCTGCGATTCTGAGTCCGGCTTCTTCAAAACGTGCAAGGATCTGCCCTACAACGTTCTTGGCTACTGCATCTGGTTTGATGATCGATAGTGTTTGTTCCATCTTGATATTCCTAAGGGATAATTTACTTCACCGGGAAGTATTCGGGCGGAATTGTACCTAAACAGATATTAAAAGAGGTTTAAATGAAGAGGGGAAGAAAAGAGGACGGCCGGAAAGACTCCGGCCGGGAAAAAAGGAAATTAGTCTTCGATGACCGGCTCGCCTTTTGCACCTCTGTTTGGTGAACAAGGCATGCCTTCTACACAGTCATCCCAGACGATACATCCCTCTGTCGGACACGCTTCGGCACACGCCGGAACTTCGAAGTAATCTACACACTCGACACATTTGTCGGGGTATACGTAGTAGATCTCTTCACCTGTTGGGTTATCGTCCTCATCTACGATCGCTTCAACCGGACACTCGTCAATACAAGCGGCACAGTTGATACAAGTATCGTTAATTAATACTGCCATTTTTTTCTCCTTTGGTTAAGATGCTCAAACTATAGCAAAACTTATTTAAATTATTCTTTAATTAGATTCCCAAAAATTTCTGTATCGCTTCCACCCTGTCCAATTTTTCCCATGTAAACGACTCTTCCTCTCTGCCAAAGTGCCCGTATGCCGCAGTTTTACGGTAGATGGGACGTAGCAAATCGAGCGAACCCATGATCCCTCTGGGGGTCAGATCGAAGAGGGTTTCAACACATTCGACAATCTTTTTCTCCTCCACATGTGCCGTTCCGTGCGTATCGACGTGGATAGAGACCGGCTTGGCAACACCAATGGCATAAGCAATCTGCAAAGTAGCCTTTTCACAGGCACCCGCAGCTACCAGGTTCTTGGCAACATGGCGTGCCGCATAGGCAGCCGAACGATCTACTTTGGTCGGATCCTTCCCCGAAAAGGCACCTCCACCGTGCGGGCAGCTTCCGCCATAGGTATCGACAATGATCTTTCGCCCGGTCAACCCTGCATCCCCCTGTGGTCCGCCGATCACAAAGCGTCCTGTAGGATTGATATGATAAGTGATCTCATCATGCAGCATCCCATAGGCTTCGAGCACCGGGTTGATCACCTCTTCGCGTACCGCTTTTTGTACCTGTTCCAAAGAGACATTGTCATGGTGCTGTGTGGAGATCACCACGGTATCGACACTGACAGGCTTGCCATCAACATATTTGACAGAGACTTGAGCCTTTCCGTCAGGGCGCAGAAACGGTACCGTACCGTTCTTTCTTACTTCTGCCAATTTGGAAGTGAGCCTGTGTGCCAATGTGATCGGTAATGGCATCAACTCCGGCGTCTCTTTGCAGGCATAGCCGAACATCAATCCCTGGTCACCCGCACCGATCTCACCACTTACCTGGTCAACACCTTGGTTGATGTCCGGAGACTGTTCCCCGATCCCGTTGAGTACCCCTGCACTTCTGTAATCAAATCCGTATGCTGCATCGGTATAGCCGATATCACGCACCACTTCACGAGCGATCTCCTGCATCGGAGCATACGCTGTTGTCTTCAATTCACCTGCGATAACACAAAAACCGTTACTCAGCAACGTCTCACATGCCACTCTGGCATTGGGATCCTCTGCAATGATGTAGTCCAGAATCGCATCGGAGATCTGGTCTGCCATCTTGTCGGGATGCCCTTCGGTTACTGATTCACTGGTAAAAATGTATTCGTTCATTCATACTCCTTCTTCTTGGTACAGCGCAAAGCCCTGCACCAATTCATCTCACTAAAGCTTCGCCTATTGGCTCAGAAATAGCAACACAAACATTGATTATTAGGTTCGTCCACTGTCACTGAACTTAACAAAGAAATTCTCCATCTCTTTATTAAATTCAATTTCTCGTAGGGGTCTTCCATATTGACCCTTTATAGGGCAGATATAGAATCTACCCCTACACGATTTTTGCTGCCAACTGCTCAGGCAATATCCCCAGACTCTCTTCCACCAGCTTCGTATTGCCATGGGTGATGAAAGCATCATCATACTCAAAAGAGGTTAATGCCACATCGTCGATAGCGGCTTCGGTAAAGAATTCCAAAATGGCAGAGCCCACACCGCCACGGCGGGCAGAGTCAGAAAAAATATACCATTTTTTATACGTTCGTGCCAACTCTTGCAACAATTTCTCATCAAGAGGCTTAACGAACCGCAAGTCGAGAATAGCGGGTACTTCATCCAGAAGTGCGGCAGTCCGCTGCGCACGTCCCACACCGTTACCGTACCCGACAAGAAGTACTCCGCTTTTGCCTTCTTGCAGTAGATGCGCTTTACCAAGTTCATAGTCTGGCACCTCCATATCTTCCGCCATGAAAGCACCTCTTGGGTAGCGGAAGGCACAGGGACGGTCATAGTCTCTGGCAAACGCCATCACCTTTTGCATGCTGCTTTCATTATAGGGTGCCAGAAGGGTCATGTTCGGAATGGCACGCAGATAGGAGATATCAAAGGCTCCCTGGTGTGTCTCTCCGTCCTCCCCGACGATCCCTGCACGGTCAAGTGCGAACGCTACCCCCAGATCCATCAGGCAGATATCATGGATAACCTGATCATAACCACGCTGCAGGAATGTGGAGTAGATGGCACAAAAGGGCTTGAACCCCTCCTTGGCAAGCGGTCCCATGGAGGTGACGGCATGCTGCTCGGCGATCGCCACATCCCAGAAACGCTCCGGATACTTCTCCATGGCAGCACTCAGCCCCGTACCGCTTGGCATCGCCGCTGTCACACCGACGATCTTCTCGTCTTTATCTGCCATCTCTACCAAGGTATCGGAAAAGATCTGTGTGGCAGACTTGGCACTGTTTTTTTTGTAGGCTTTGCCGGTCTCCGGATCGAACGCACCCACACCGTGCCAGTGCTCTTTGGTACCTTCGGCGATCTCATACCCTTTGCCTTTGGTAGTCTGTGCATGGATAATCACCGGCTTACCGAGGTTCTTGGCAACTTCCATCGTTTCGATCAATGCACCAATGTCATGCCCGTTGACCGGTCCGATGTACTCGATACCCAATTCTTCAAAAAGTACCCCCGGTGTGATGAGCTTGAAAGACTCCTCAAAACGCTTTGCCATATAGCTGGTACCTTCAGGCATCATATCGACGATCTTTTCTACTTTTGCCTTGAACTTCTGGTAAAAAGGACTTGCCATCGTCTGTGAAAGCAGTTTGCTGATTGCCCCGATTGGTTTGGCGATACTCATCTCGTTGTCATTAAGAATGATCACCACCGGATATTTCCTGTCTCCCAACTCATTGAGCGCTTCATAGACCATCCCCGCGCTCATACTGCCATCACCAATGAAAGCAACAGGTATGCGATCCTCACCTTTGAGTGCAATCGCTTTGGCAGCACCCACTGCC
>JAJRRK010000047.1 GCA_024279555.1 Campylobacterales bacterium | reverse complement strand
TTAACAAGATCTTCTCGCTCAACAAAGTCGAACGTGTGAATTTCGACGAAGAGATCTATATCGGTAACGGAGTGATCCATTTTGTCAAGGGGCTCGATACCTACTATCTGGGGACACGTTATCTGGTCATTGAGGTTGATGATGACGGCAGTTGGATGTCGCAGACCTGGCACAACATCCTGCTTTACGGTACGCTTGCATTCATCCTTTTCCTGCTTTTTGGGCTCTATCTTGCCAAGCTCTTTCTCAAGCCGATGCGTGACTCCATTATGCTGCTTGACCGTTTCATTAAAGATACGACCCATGAGCTCAATACGCCGCTGTCCGCCATATTGGCGAATATTGAGATGATGGATACAGATGTGATGGTGGAAAAGAACAGAAAGAAACTGGAGCGGATCAACATTGCAGCTAAAACAGTATCGACACTGTATAAAGATTTGACCTATTTGACCCTCGAACAGGAGAAGAAGAACGAAGATGAACTTCTTGACATCAAAGCAATCATCAAGGACAGGATCGAGTATTTCGATATCTTGGCACGATCCAAACACATTACGTTCAAACTCTCATTGGATGATGCGACCATTGTGATGGACAGACGCAAGTTTGTACGTGTCATTGATAATCTGCTTTCCAATGCAATCAAGTACAACAAACGCAACGGTCACATAGAAATCGTTCTGGAGAAGAACAGATTGATCGTCAGTGATACAGGCATAGGTATCTCCGAAGAGAAGATTCCTTTCATGTTCGACCGTTATTTGCGTTTCAACAGCAGTGAAGGAGGCTTTGGTGTAGGCTTGAGTATTGTCAAGAAAATACTTGACGAATATGATGTAAAGATCAGTGTCGAGTCAAAAGAGGGTCAGGGAACAAGGATGGTATTGACATGGTGAAAAAAATCATATTGGCAGGAGTGATCATGCTGCATGGACTCCATGCCTCAGATATATTTGAGCGGAAGTGTGTACCGTGCCACAAGGACCTGCCCACTTCTTTGGAGCAGATGTTCAAAGAGTATCTGCTCATCTACAGCAGTGAAAAGTTCGTCAAGGCTGGGCTCAAACATTACCTTCGTAACCCTTCAAAAAGTATCTCGGTCATGTCGGATCTCTTCATCGATAACTATAGTATCAAAGATAAAACCACACTGACTCCGGAGGAACTGGATGAAGCAATCGATATCTACTGGGAGAAGTTTAAGGTTTTTGATAAGTTAAAATAGCTATAATATTTTATAGTCGCATATTTTGAAATAATAAAAAATTATATTAAGGGTTTCTAAATGAAAAAACTACTTACTGTTTTGGCACTCTCTTTCTTTATCACGGCAACGATGCCCACCAGTGCAATGGCTGGTGCCAAGAAGGGTCAGAAGATATTCAAAAAGAAGTTTCGCAAAAAGTGCGGATTTTCCGGTGTCCGCTTTGCACGTAACCATACTCAGGCAGAATGGGAAGATATCTGGGATGAGGGCAGGTTCAAAGATGAAGCGAAGAAGATCTGTCCAAGGCTAAATATCAAGAAGATCAAGCCAAAATGGTGGAAACATGTGTATGATTTTTCCTATAAATATGCATCGGATGGTGTTGTGCCAAAGTGTTGATCTCATTCTTCCAATGTAACTTCTTGAAGCAGTTTGTGTAGAACTGCTTCAACTTTCTCTTTCCCATTCACAATCTTTTCACAATTCCATGTTATGATTCAGTTGTCTTAAAATTATTAAAAGGATGAACAATGACAAAAATGACTAAACTCGCAGTAGCAGCACTTCTTGGAATGGCTGTACTTTCTACAACGGCCTCTGCAAATGCTGCAAAGGGAAAAAAGATCTACATGAAAAAGCTCAAAGCGGCATGTGGTTTCTCCGGTGCGAAATTCGCAGTAAAGCATACCCAGGATGAGTGGGAGAAGATCAAAGGTGCTGGCAAGTTCAAAGAAGAAGTTGCAAAGATCTGCCCAGGTGCAAAACTCAAAGACAAGTACGTGAACGATGTCTATGACTTTGCATATGAGTACGCTTCTGATTCAGGAAACGTTCCGTCTTGTTAAGTTCTGCCCTGTCATCTCCAGATGACAGGGTATCGCCTATGCTTTTTTAATGGTGGGATGACTTATATCCCTTTAAATTATACATGCTATAATTTCGCGTAATTCAAATACAAAGGATAAACAATGAAAAAAATCGTAATCGCAACACTTTTTGCAGGTTCAACTCTTCTTATGGCTGACGGTGCAGCACTTTTTGCCAAGTGTGCAGGTTGTCACGGACAAAAAGGTGAAAAAGCGGCACTTGGTAAATCTGCCATCATCGGTGGTGAAGATGCAGCTAAGACTATTGAGCTTCTTAAAGGTTATAAAGCCGGTACACTTAACCAGCACGGAATGGGTGCACTCATGAAAGGTCAAGTTGCTTCTATGAGCGATGAGGACATCAAAGCAGTTGCTGAGTATATCGCAGGTCTGAAGTAAGACCTCCTCTTTTTAATGACTTGCATGCATCTTTTCGAGATGTGTGCAGTCACTTACTATTTGTAATCTTATTTATACAAACTCAAAAATATACATAAAATAACATCAAAGACTTTACCTAGTTAGCTTTAAAGTTATTTTGTATTGCATTTCCCCGCTTCACACTTCATTGTCTCTTCTTTTTGGACTACATTCTTTTTTTGTAACGCTACGGAATTGTCTGCGGCACACTTGGTGGTGATGCGACCGGTTTTGGCATCGCGTATGCAATCGTAGAGGGTTTTGGTGGTTTTGGCTTTGAGGACGCAGTCACGGCGTGTGTCCTCTTTGCGCATTTGATTGAGTATGTTCATTTGTTTTTTGTCAAGCAGTGTGTCACCGTCAGCCATACTCGCACTGCATTTGCCTGCGCCGCACTTCATGCCGCCTTCGGTGAGGGATGTGGTCTTTTCTTTGTCGGAGCAGCCGGTAAGAAGCATGGCTGCGGTGGCGATAGTTGTTAATGACAGTGATGGAATCAGTCGTTTCAATGTATATCCTTTCTGAATGCTATGCGCTTAACGCTGAACGCTTTGAGAACCTTTTGTTCTCAATCTGTGTTTTTCATACATTTCGTAAAATATCGGTATTAGCAGCAAGCTTAACACAGCCGAGCTTACAACTCCGCCTATCATTGGGGCGGCGATGCGCTGCATCACTTCCGAACCCACCCCGTGGGTGTACATGATGGGCATCAGTCCCGCAAGGATGGCAAAAACGGTCATCAGTTTGGGGCGTACACGCTGCACGGCACCCTCATAAATGGCGCTGTTGAGCGCTGTAAGATCGAACTTCTCTCCCAGCCTCTGCTGCGCTTCCTCAACCGCCTCCTTGAGATAGACGATCATGACAATGGCAGTCTCTGCCGCGACTCCAAGCAGGGCGAGGAAACCGACGATGATGGCGATACTCATATTGAAACCGAGCCAATCGACATAGAGCAGTCCTCCAAGCAGGGCAAAGGGGAGGGTGAAGAAGACGATGAGGGTGGGTACCATCTCTCCAAGTGCGAAGTAGATTAGTACCAAGATCACCAGCAGTACGGTCGGTAGGATCCAGATGATCTTTGCCATCGCTGATTCAAGATACTCTGATTGTCCCGCCCATTCGATGTAGTAACCTGCAGGGAGTTTGATCTGCTCGAGCGCCTTCTTTGCCTCCTCTTTGTATGTGACGACACTCATGCCCAGTTTGGGGGTGATGTAGATGAATGTCACCGGTGTCGCCATCTCACTTTTGATGACAGAGGCGCTTTGGCGGTACTTGACCTTGGCAAAGGTACTCAGAGGTACGAAGCCCAGCGGGGTTTTGACCTGAATATTGCGTATGGCATCGAGATTGCGGCGTTCATCCTCTTCGAGTCTAAGGGCAATAGGATAGCGCTCCAGTCCTTTGTACATGGTCGAAATCTTCTTGCCGCCGATCGCTGTGGCGGTGTAGTCGAGAATGAGATCTTTACTGATGCCATAGCGTTTAAGTGCTTCGGTATCGATGTCGATGTCGATGAAGAAACCGGCACTGGCTTGATCGGCGATGACAGACTGAGTGCTTTTGAGGTTTCGCAGTGTTTCTTCGATCTGCTGTGCGACTTGCTGAAGCCCCTGATTGTCCTTGCCGTAGAGCTTGATGCCCAGTGGGGTGCGTATGCCTGAGAGCAACATGTCGATACGCCCACGGATGGGGTAGGTCCATGAGTTGACCAGACCTGGTACTTGCAGGGCTTTGTCCATTTGGGCCATCAGTTTCTCTGTAGTCATCCCTTCACGCCACTGATCTTTAGGTTTGAAGGTTATGATGGTCTCTATCATCCCAAGCGGTGCGGGGTCGGTTGCGGAGTTGGCGCGTCCGCCCTTGCCAAATACGGTTGCCACTTCCGGAAAACTCTTGATGATGGCATCGGTCTTTTGTGTCAATGCTTTGGACTGGTCGATGGAGATGCCGTAGGGGGTGACGGGCATGTACATCACGGTTTGTTCATCGAGCATCGGCATGAACTCCCAGTTGAGCCCTTTGTAGAGCGGTACGGCAAAGATGAGCAGCGCCGCAGCAATGCCGATGACGAGGTATTTGAGCTTCAGACCCCATACGAGTATGGGATGGTAGAGCCAGATGAAAAAACGGTTAAGCGGGTTTTTTGACTCGGGTGTGATCTTGCCTTTGACGAAGTAGATCATCAGTACCGGTACCAGTGTCACCGCAAGCAGCGCGCCGGCAGTCATGGCAAAGGTTTTGGTAAACGCCAGAGGGGTAAAAAGCAGACCCTCCTGTCCCGAAAGCGCGAAGATCGGCAGGAAGGAGACCACCACCAGTGCCAACGCGAAGAAGATGGGGCGTCCGACCACCTGCGAGGCTTTGACGATTGCTAAGATCCGTTCGCCGTCTTTGAGGTGCCGTCCGTACTCACCCTCTTTTTTGTGTATGGCTTTGTGGGCGTTTTCTATCATGACAATGGAGGCATCGACCATGGCACCGATGGCAATGGCGATCCCCCCTAAGCTCATAATGTTGCTGCCGATACCGAAGAGTTTCATGAGCAAAAAGGTCAGCCCTATGGTCAGCGGCAGAACAATGAGCACAATCAGTGATGAACGCAGATGCGCCAAAAAAAGTCCGATGATGATCACGACGATGATACTCTCTTCAATGAGTGTGCCTTTGAGTGTGCCGACCGCTTTGGAGATGAGCTCGGAACGGTCGTAGGTGGTGACGATATCGACACCGTCAACCTTGAGCTCTTTCATTTTTGTTTTAATGCGTTCAAGTGCGCTGTAGACATCTTCGCCATAGCGCAGCATCACGATGCCGCCGACCACTTCGCCTTCGCCGTTGAGATCGGCCATACCGCGTCTGGCGGCAGGTACCTTTTCGACACGTCCAAGCTGACCGATGGTGATGGGAATGCCGCCTTTGGTGGTGACCACAAGATTACGTATCTCATCGAGGTCTTTGATATAGCCTTTGGCCTGTACCATCCACTCGTAACCGTTTTGGATGACGATGCGCCCGCCGGTGTCGTTGTTGTTGGCTTGGAGTGTGCGTACGACATCTTGCACGGAGAGGTTGTACTGTACCAGTCTGTTGTTGTCGATCGTGACTTGAAAAGTAGGGATGAACCCACCGATGGTTGCTACTTCGCTTACGCCGTCCACACCCATGAGGGCATATTTGTAGTAGTAGTCCTGTAGTGTGCGCAGCTCTTCGAGTGTTTTGGTCTGTGAAACAAGCGCATACTCATACGCCCAGCCCACGCCTGAAGCGTCAGGCCCGAGGGTGACCTCCATGTCGTCAGGCAGTTGGCTCTGTATGGAGGCAAGCTGTTCGAGCACACGCGAACGCGCCCAGTAGAGATCGGTTCCCTCTTTGAAGATGATGTAGATGAGGGCATTTTCATAAGTAGAAAAGCCTCGCACCGTTTCGATGTTCGAGATGGCAAGGAACTGCGAGACCAGAGGGTAGGTTCCCTGATCTTCGATGATCTCCGGGCTCTGGCCTTTCCATGTCACCTGTACGATCACCTGTGGCGGTGAGAGGTCGGGCAGGGCATCAAGTGGCGTATGTTTCATCGACCAGACCGAACCCATGATGATGAAGAGTGTTGCCATCAACACTAGAAACCGGTTTTTGACACTAAAGGCTATGAGTTTTTCTATCATCTTAAGTCCTAATAGATGCTGTTGATCTGCGCATCGGAATCCATCATGAAGAGTGCATTGTTGACCACTTCATCACCTTCTTTTAGACCTTCAAGCACTTCAAAATAGGTATTGTCAACAGGTTTGACCTTGACTTCAAGGGGCAGGTACTCACCCTTGAATTCCGTCGCCAAAAAGACATACCATTTGCCGCTCTTTCGAATAACGGCGGTTCTGGGAAGAAGCAGGCGCTCTTGCGCTCTGGTAGAGGCTTGAAGTGTGGCGTACATCCCCGGCTTGAGCAGTTCCTCTTTGTTGTCGATGACAAGGCGCAGGGTGGCTGTCGCCTCTTTGGGATCGAGTGCAGGGTAGAGCAGTGACTTTTTTGCCTTGAAAGTGTGGCTGATCCCTTCTGCTTTGACTGTGAAGTGTTCCAGCTTTGCGAGTTTTTCCAACTGGTTCTGATAGAGTTTTGCTTCCATCCATACTTCGGCAATATCGACGATCTCAAAGAGCGTTTCAGAAGAGGTGAATGCGCTGCCTTCGTTGATTTTTTTTTCAAATATCCATCCGTCTGCCGGGGCATACAGAGTGGTATATTCGGGTGCTTTGCGCCGTTTGGCTATCTCGGAGATCTCTTCGGCTGATATGTTGAGAAGCTGCAGTTTTATGCGGCTTCCTTTGACCATGGCAGGTGAGGGGCGTTTGTCGTTGAAATTGAGTGCATTGAGGTAGTCCTGTTTTGCCTTATAGACTTCAGGCGAATAGACCTTGGCAAGCGGTTCCCCCTTTTTGACATGCATGAAGCGTTTGTCGGCATAGAGCTCGACAACAAAACCGCCAAACCATGCGACCACATCGGTTTTTCTGTCATCTTCAGGGATGATGTAGCCATAGTTTGTCTGCTCAGGAGCGACTTGCTTTTTGATGACTTTGATTGTAAGTACATTAAAAAGCTGCTTGACTGTTGGTTTTTGATTGTTTCTTTCTTGCTTTTTGATTGTCGGCACCTGTTGTCGGGTGTCAGGTTTTGCAGGGACTTTTTTGTTCCCTGTCGTTTTGCCGGTGGTGCATTTACCCGCTTCACATTTCATCTCGGCGTGTCCGAGAGTTATAAGCGCGGCAAAGAGTAGCAGGGTAGTAAGATATTTCATTAGAGGACTCCTGTGAGGGCTTTGAGTTTGGCTTCGGTTTTAAGATATTCTGCGGTCACGGCGATCTGCTCCTCCTCGAGGAAGAGTTTTTGTTCAAGAATATTGGTATAGGTGAAGAGATCCGCACCGCTCTTGATAGCATCGGCGCTCAGTTCGAGCATGTGACTTACCTGCGGCAGACTTTTTTCTTTGATGATGTGGTAGATACGGTACGCCTCTTTGAGTTTGACATACTCGGCGCGTATCTCGCTCTCCAGACGGCTTTTGTAGTCTATGAGCGCACTACGGGTGGAGAGCCGCTCTTTTCGTGCGATCTCAGAATTAAGTGCTTCAGTTCCGTACAGCGGTGCTGAGAACCCTACAGTGATGCCTGCATAGTCTTCAAAGGCATTTCTATGGAAATAGCCTACCTTGACATAGGGATCGGGCATGGCATCGAGATCGACCAGTCGGCTGTTGGCC
>JAJRRK010000046.1 GCA_024279555.1 Campylobacterales bacterium | reverse complement strand
TTTAGGATATGATCATTTTAACGAAAAAAGAATTAAATATCTCCTGATAATCATTGTTATAAATGAATTAACGAACCGTTAAAAGTGTTTGGATATACTCAACAATAAACTCACCACAGGATACCTTATCATGTTTGATATCGAAAACAGTTCTCCCCAACCTTCCTGCTTTGGGAATGCCTTTGTTATCATCATCCTGCCGCTGCTTTTTCTGGTGGCGCTTGCAGCGGGATATGCCGGTCTGCTGCCGCTACAGGTGGAGCTGCATACACTGATCATTATCGCTTTCATTTTTGTGGTCTTTGTACTTTTTGTACGCCATAACGCCAACTATGCCGCCTGCCACATGCGCGGTTCATTCAGCCGTATGGAGGATCGTCTTCAGAAAGAGTTGCGTGCCAATGCCCTGACCATCATGGGCAAGACCAAATCGACCCTGCATGTCAAAGATTTCATGGAGGAGTACTACAAAGATATCCGCAACGACAACTTCGCCAGAGTCGCGCCTTCGGTCTTTCCGATGCTGGGTATTTTGGGAACCTTCATCGCGATTGCCATCTCCATGCCGGACTTTACCGTTAAGGATCTCGATGCACTCGATCAGGAGATCTCCGTGTTGCTTTCGGGTATCGGTACGGCATTTTACGCCTCCATCTACGGGATAGCGCTCTCACTGATATGGACTTACTTTGAGAAGAGAGGGGCTTCCAAAGTGGACAAGAACCTGTACGACCTTGAAAAACTCTACGATGCGCGCGTCTGGAAAAAAGCAGAGTTGCTCAAACATGAGCATATGCAAAGTGAGCTCAAAGACAAAGAGATCGTACAGACACTCAAAGAGACCTTTAATACCGATTTCATCCGTGAAATGAACGAACAGTATCTCAAGAACTTCACTGCCATCGTTGCCGATACAACAGAAGGATTTACGCAGATAGCCAACAATATGCAGGCGGTCTCTCAGGAATTGCGTCAGACACTTGAGAGACTGGAGTCACGTCGTGAGAGTGTCAATGCCGTCGCTGCCATTCGTGAGAATATCGAAGGCTTCAACGAAAATGCGAAGAATCTTGAAAAAGCAATGCGGCGTTTCGACGGCTCGGTCGAGCATACCTTCGAGAAGATAGATGAAGAAGTGGGTGAGATCGTCGAGAAGCTTGCCACCTTTGCCCGTGTTATCTCCGAGCAGAACCTGCAGGTGATGCAGACACTTGCATCGCTCAAAGAAGAGAATGAGAAGCAGTAGCATGTTTAGACAGAAAAGTACCGACGAGGGGAGCAACTTCTGGATCTCCTATGCCGACCTGATGGCGGGGCTGCTGTTTGTGTTCATCCTGCTCATTGGCGCCATCGTCTCCAAGTCGATCATTCTCAAAAGTGACCTGCACAAAAAAGAAGACCGCCTCGCACAGCTCTCTGCCAATCTCAAAAGCAAAGAAGAGGCACTTCAAAAGAACAAAGATCTGCTTTCAGAAAAAGAGCAGGATCTTTTAGACAAAAAACAGAAACTGGGCGAAAATATGAAAACGCTCAAGCTCAAAGAAGAGGAGATCACCAAACTCACCCGTATGCTCGCACAAGCCAATGCCCAAAAGGCAGATTTGCGCAAACAGATCGTCATCGTACAGCAGATGCTCGATGAGACCAACGCTACCCTGCAAAAAAACATGAAGGATTTTGAAGGAAAAGTGCTGGTGTTGACCAACCAAGTACAAGATCTCAACAAAACCGTCAAAGACAAAGATCTCAAACTGCTCAAGCTCCTCAATGCACTCGATGAGAAAGAGACCAAATATGATGCGCTCATTGCCAAACTCCAAAAACAAAAAGCGAAGATCAAGTCGCTTACGGGTATTAAGCTCAAAGTGATTGCCGCGCTCAAAGAGAGACTGGGCAGCAAGATAGATATCGACAGGAAGACCGGTTCGCTCAAGCTTGCTTCAAACATTCTCTTTGACAAAGGCAGTGCACAGCTCAAAGAGCCTGCCAAAGCGCAACTGAAGAAGGCGTTCGAGGAGTACATTGGTACACTGGTGAGCGACCCTCGCATCAAGCCTCATCTGGAGAAGATCATCATCGAGGGACACACAGACAGTGACGGCGGCTACCTTTACAACCTTGACCTTTCACAAAAAAGAGCGCTGGCGGTCATGAACTATCTGCTTACACTGCCAATCGCCCAAAAGTATGACCTCAAACCGCTGATGAGTGCTTCAGGGCGTGCCTACATGGACAGGGTCATGCGTAACGGGGTAGAGGACAAAGAGGCATCACGCCGTATCGAGATCAAATTCCGCCTCAAAAATGAAGATGCCATGCATGAGATAGAGAAGGTACTCGATGCGGAGTAGTTTTGAGCCCAAACATCTTCAGCGTGCCAAAGAGACCCTTCACAGACAGTTGGAGACGGTGCAAAAGGAGATAGCTGTTACACCTGTAGAAGAGCAGGAGACCAAAACGAAGCAGGGTATTTTTAAGCATGTACGTGACTTTGTTAAACGATTCTTTTAGTGTCGTATGGTAGACATTCTACCTACCATACCTCTATTCTGAAGTTGTATTGCTCTCCGCTTCACACACTGCTTTTTTACGTGAACGTTGATACTTTCGAAAAGCTTTCAAATAGGCCAAATGCTCCTTGTAGGTTGCAGAGAAGTGATGGCTGCCGTCAGGAGTGAGCATAAAGAAGAGGTAGTCAGTCTCTGCGGGAAACATGGCAGCATGCAGCGCTTTCAGTGAGACAGTGGAGAGTGGGGCGGGAGGAAGTCCTTTGTATTTATAGGTATTGTAGAAGCTATTGTCACTTTTGATGCGTTCGGGTGTGATGATACAGTGTGAGAAGTTACCGTAGTTGAGTGTACCGTCCATCTGGAGTTTCATACCTTTTTCCAGACGGTTGTATATGACAGAGGAGATCAGCGGCATCTCCTCAGGTTTGTTGCTCTCTTTCTGTATGATGGAGGCAATGGTCAGAAGCAGTCTGACAGTGTAGTCATCCGGTGTATATGTAAAGTGGTTTTTCTTGAAATCTTCAAGCAACACATCCGAACGTTTGAAAAGAAAATCCAGTGTTTCACTCTCCTTTGCTTCTCTGGCGACACTGTAGATTCCGGCAAAGATATCTGCTTCCTTGTAACGTGACTTTTTTTCATATAGATACTGCAGTTTTTTTTCGTCGAGTTTCATATCGGAAGCGAGCCTTCGGAGCATCTCGGTATGTGTCTCTCCGGAGAAGATCCGTATCTTCATCGTCTGGACAGGGTGGCTGTTGAGAGATCTGAAAAAATGGTATCTCCCCTCATCTGTATGTCCGATACGATACCATCCCTTTTTGGGAAGTGAATTTTCGGGAAGAAGGTAATGATCCCAGTCGGTGATATTGTAGCCGTTCTCTTTCAGTGTTTGAAATACCTTTGTGGCATTACTGTCATCAAAATAGACCAGATGGCTCTCTTTGCCAAGGGGAAGAAAAAAGTTATAGAGAAGAAGGAAAGTCAGCAGAACAATCAGACCCTCCAGAAACATGATGGCATATTTCAATGGTCTGGAGAGGGATTTGAGCATCTATTCGACCAGAAAATCTTTTTCCCAGAAGAAGTCTATCCAGCCCTCGGCATGGTGCAGAGAGATGTCTGGCTCGATCAGTGCATTGGGTTTGCTATAGAGAACGGCACTTTTGAAGTCAATGTTCGGGTAGCGTTCCTGCAATACGGTCAGTACCGCCTTGAGCGTCTCTCCACTGTCGACAATGTCATCGAGAATAAGTACCCGTTTGCAACAATCGAGTTCGGGCAGATTGAGCAGTTTGGGGTGGGAGCGTTTCACTTCACCATCATAGAGAATGGAGTTGATAGTAAAGAGGTTCCGGTTATCTGTTGCCTGTGCATAGGCATGTGTCAGAGTCAAACCTCCGCGTGCAATGGCAAGCAGACCGTCGGGGTTGAACTCTTTGGTCAGAACGGCAAGTTTTTTGACATCTTCGACAAACGTCTCATAGGGGTAGTAGGTATTTGACATAACGGCTCCTTCTATTCGGTTTCCGGTACATAGTTGTACTCTTCGAGGCCTTCCAGAAAAGCCAAAAGCAGGGCATCCGGGCACGACTTGAAATTTTTATGGTTCTCGTTGCGAAAGAGCGACTTCAGCTCCTGTTTGGTCAGCATGACATCGCCCATATTGAAAATGAGTTCTGTTTCAGGTTCTTTGAGCTCGAGGGCGATACGAAGCTTCTTGAGGATGAGATTGTTGGTCAGTTCCACCACTTCGTCACTCTCACTCTTTTTGGGGCTGGGACCGCGCTTGAGGAGAATGAGACCGTCAAGGAAGACTCCCAGTTCTTCATAGCTGCAGGGCAGGGCGTCTTTGTCCTGTTTACGTTTGAGAAGGGCTTCGAGATGCTCACGTGTCATAGGGTATTTGGCAAGAGCATATGCTTCAAGCATCTCCTCGGGTGTGAGGTTCAGTGCCTGCTGTATACGGTAGAGGACTTCATTCGTTTTGACAGGCATGGTTTTACTTTTTGGTATCTACGTTGCAGAGTGTCGCTTTGACATGGGTGACAAAACCGATGCTGACATCACTCCAGGTCTTTCCTTTGTGCAGGTCATAACAGGCCTTGTTGATACTTGCAAGTGCACCGCCTGCGGCAAAGTCGAGCAGGTCAATGTTACCTTGCGCCTTGAACTCCTCTTTTTCGTAATGGTAGTCAAGTGTTGTTTTGACCGTTTTGCCGTTCATGGTGAAGGCAACCTCCATCTTTCCTGTTCTGGGCTTTCCGATCGTATAGGGATCAGCCTCGATGGAGAGGATCTCACCCGTGATCTTCATATCGCTCATCTGAGAGAAGAAAAACTTGACCAGTTTCTCATCACGAACTTGATTGCCGCTGTCCACTTTTGTCGTGTCGATCGTGACCTTGGAACCGACGAAAAGTTCCTTGAAGTTCTTTCCCTCTTTTGTATGCGGTGTATATGTTACAGCAGGCAGCACACCTTTGACTCCGATTTTTTCGGGGGTCTTGTAGGCTTTCCACATGACCTTGAGCTCACCTGACTGTACCAGTGTACAGCCTGTTTTCGCAGAGAGGAGCGCTCCTGTCAATACGAGGGCTGTCAGAATTTTTTTCATGATATGACTCCTTGTCCTATTTTGCCGCAGCTTCTTCTGCGATCTCTTGCATGATGATATGTATGTCCTTAATGATACCCAAACAAGTCTTATCTTTGATATTGTGTTTGAGTGTCCAGTACTCCGGATTGGTGTAGGTGATACTGGTCTTCCCTTCATAGTCAGTGGTAAAGAGCATACGCAATGGCAGGTCAAGCCCTATGGTCGGGTTGCACTGCATCAGTTTAGTACCCGCTCTGGGACTGCCGAAGGTTACGACTGTTTCGGGTTTGAGATCCATCTCGACCTTCTTGGCGTTGGCAGCATGGTCGATGGTACCGAAGTAGGTGAGTTTTCGCTTTTGCAGCGCTGTTTTCAGTTTGGAAACGGAAGTAGGCAGATCATTCTGCGAAGCAACTGTTTCCAAGAATGTACCTTTCTGGTTGTCGCACCCTGACAGAGCGAGCAGTGTCGCACCAAGCAGTAGCCATTGTTTCATTTTCTTGTCCTTAAGTATGCGTTTAAACATTGAAGCGGAAATGCATCACATCACCGTCTTGCACGATGTACTCTTTGCCCTCAAGTCTCATTTTTCCTGCCTCTTTGGCACCCTGTTCCCCGCCGTACGCTACGAAGTCTTCATAGCTGATCACCTCGGCACGGATGAAGCCCTTTTCGAAGTCATTGTGAATGACCGCCGCTGCTTTGGGCGCTGTCGTCCCCTGACGGATCGTCCAGGCACGCACCTCTTTGATTCCGGCGGTGAAGTAGCTCATTAATCCCAGCTTCTCGAAGCCTTTGCGGATAATCTGCTCCAGTCCCGACTCCTCGACACCGAGAGACTCTAGCATCTCCTGTTTCTCCTCCTCGTCGAAGTCCACCATCTCTTCCTCGACCTTGGCGCAGAGTTTGATCACTTCACGGTTGTGCTTTTCAGCGTAGGCTTTGAGTGCCTGAACAAATGCATTGTCCTCTTCCAGACCTTCTTCATCGACATTGGCACCGTACATGATCTCTTTGTTACTGAGCAGTCTGAGGTCACGGATTAGTGTGATAAATCCTTCGTTGTCCCGATCCTCAAAGGTAGAAGCAGGATTGCCCTCTTCAAGATGTTTCAGCAGTGCTTCGGCGACAGGCAGTTGAAGCTTGGCTTCCCTGTCATTGCCTTTGACCTTCTTTTGCAGCGCATTGATGCGTTTCTCCAACGCCTCCATATCGGCAAGCAACAACTCGGTCTCGATGATCTCGATGTCCCGTACAGGGTCGATGGAGCCTTCAACATGGGTAATGTTCTCATCTTCAAAACATCTGACGATCTGTAAGATCACTTCGGTCTCACGGATATTGCTGAGGAACTTGTTGCCCAGTCCTTCCCCTTTGCTCGCGCCCTTGACCAGCCCGGCGATGTCGACGAAGTCCAGTGTCGAGTGCTGTATCTTTTCGGGGTTGACGATCTTTGCGAGTTCATCGAGCCTCTTGTCGGGTACGGGTACAACCGCCTTGTTGGGTTCGATGGTACAGAAAGGGTAATTGGCGCTCTCTGCGTTTTGTGCTTTTGTGAGTGCGTTAAATGTGGTCGATTTGCCGACATTGGGCAAACCTACAAGTCCGATGCCTAGTCCCATGATATTCCTTCAATAAAATTTGTGTGATTTTATCGAAATCTTGGTTAGATGACGGTTGCCGGGAAACTTGCATAGTCTAGCACACAGATTTGATGTGTTAATAAGCTTCTTTACGGTGTGCAACCCGGATCACGGTGATAACAAGAAGGTTATTTTCTTTAAGATAAATAATTCTGTAGTTTCCAGCTCTTTTTCTAAATTTGCCTTTGTGATTACCTTTGAGGTGTTTATCGTTAGAGAAGTTACCATTTTGCAGGTCTATGATCTTTGCAGCCACAATCTTTTGTGTTTGTGCATCAAGCTTGAGAAACTCCTTCTCCGCATCTTTTTCAAATGCGACTGTGTACATTATAGGTCTATCCCTGCTTTTTTAAAGACTTCTTCTAGAGGTACTACAGCTGATTTCCCTGATTTAAGATTGTCTATTCTTTTGTCTGCAACCATCTCATCAAGTCTGTCAAAATAGAGTTCTATGGCTTTCTCTATCAGGCTTGTTCTGGATTTATCCAACTCTTGTGCATATTCATCGAGTGTTTGGACTACATCTTTTTCGAGTCTTATATTGATGGCTTGTTTCATGCATAAAACCTTTTATTTAAATGTATCTACAATTGTAGTGCATAAAAGTTGGTTTGTCAAGAGGATATAGCGAAGCGTCCGAGGCAACTTGTTTATTCAAGAAACATGATAGGCATTCCACCTTAAAATCATGATTAACAAGAGATTCAAAATACCCGCTTTTGTCTGGACGCACGGGAGCATTGGACAGGCACAGTTTGCAGCAGGGCTTCTCATGTAAAATGGCTTTCGATATATACCGAATAGGGGGTGTGCTATAATACGCCAAACCATTCACGGAGAGAAGATGGAACACGCACTGCTCATACTCATTGTCACCATCGCCATTTCAACCATTCTCAATGTTGTGCTCAAGCGCTACGACATTCCTACGGTCATTGGGTATGTGCTTGCAGGATTTGCCATTACGTCCATTTTTCATTTTGCTGAGGAGTCCAAAGCATTTTTGATGCATCTGGCGGAGTTTGGCATCGTCTTTCTGATGTTCACCATCGGACTGGAGTTCTCTGTCAAGCACCTCAAAAGCATGAAAAAAGAGGTCTTTGTCTATGGCGGGCTGCAGGTGACGCTCAGCGGACTGCTCTTTACCCTGCTGGGGTACTTCCTCTTCGATCTGCAGGTGACCAGCGCCATAGTCGTCGGATTTGCGCTGGCGCTCTCCTCAACAGCCATCGTACTCAAGATACTCAACGAAAGTCACGACATACACTCAGGCTACGGACGCGCCTCACTGGGTATACTGCTCTTTCAGGATCTTGCTGTTATTCCCATACTTCTGATGGTCTCCTTTTTTACATCAGAAGGTGGCTCGGTAGGCACCATGCTGCTTGAGACAATCGGTGGTGCGGCGATCATCTTCGTGGTGCTTTTTCTTCTGGGGAAATACTTCATCGAACGCTTCTTTGACTGGATCATGTCGACTGATTCGGAGGAGATCTTCCTTGTCGCTGTGCTTCTTGGGGTCATCAGCGCTTCATACTTTGCCGAAGCGGTAGGGTTCACCTACTCCTTGGGTGCGTTTCTGGCAGGGATGCTGCTTTCAGAGACCAAGTACCGCTACCGTATTGAAGCTGACCTCATACCCTTTAGGGACATTCTTCTGGGCGTATTCTTTGTCACCATCGGCATGCTCATCGACTGGCACTCTGTGTTGAACTATGCCCATTACATCGTAGGCTTGCTGGTGGTCATCATGCTCTTAAAGGCGGTATTGATTTTTGGTATTCTCCGACTTTGCGTGCAGACGCGTACGGCACTGAAAACCTCGTTGGCACTATTTCAGGTGGGAGAGTTCTCGCTGGCGGTCTTCGCACTGGCGCGTTCGCATGATCTCATCAGCAGCGAGCTTAACCAGATACTGATCATTACAGTCATACTCTCTATGATCATCACTCCTTTTGTATTAAAAAATATTAAAAAGCTTGCAGATGCCTTCAAGAGTGAGCCTGAAACACTGAGAGAACGTGCAATCGTCGGTACCGGCTACCGTGATCATGTCATTGTCTGCGGCTACGGCCCCATCGGGCAGAAGGTGGTCAAGACGCTCAAGGAGCGCAATATGCTCTATGTGATCCTCGAACACGATGTCCGTGTGGTCGATGCCGTGCTATCAGAAGGGGAAGAGGCGATATATCTAGCCAATGCAGCACAGAAAATGGTACTCTCACACTTCAATGTCGAACACTCTGCTGCGATTGTCGTGACCATCGAGAACGAACTGCAAAGACGGCTGATATGCGAGAATATTGCCTCGTTCAGCGACAGGGTCAAGAGTGTGGTGAAGGTCAACAACGAAGAGGAGGAGAAGGTCTATAAGCAGATGGGAATCACGACGGTCATCAATGCCAGAGACACCATCGCCAACCTGCTGTCGCAGGAGGTTCTGGTGTGTCATCTTTCATAAAGTCAGTGTGTATTTTCCTTACTAAGGCTCTCTATGAGTCTAAGCGTCATCCGTACACCAGCTCCTGAAGCACCGCTTGGGTTCTCACCCCAGATATGCTCGACAAATGCCGGTCCGGCGATGTCGATGTGCGCCCACTTCTCTTTGTGATCCTCATCGATGAACTCGCTCAGAAACTGCCCTGCGGTAATCGCTCCGCCGTAACGGGTGTTGGAGATGTTACAGATATCGGCGATCTCACTCTTGAGTGTTTTCTTGAGATAATCATTAAAATCAAGCGGCGTAACCAGTTCACCGGCAATGGTCGCCTGCTTTTTAACCAGTGATTTGACTTCATCGTTGAAGCCCATGACCCCGGAGGTGTAGTGTCCCACACCGACCACACAGGCACCCGTAAGGGTGGCAAAGTCAAAGAGGTAGTCAGCTTTAACCTCCTGCTGTGCATAGCAGAGCACATCGGCAAGTACCAGCCGTCCCTCTGCGTCAGTATTACGCACTTCGATGGTTTTGCCGTTCTTGGCTTTGAGCACATCGTCAGGCTTGTACGCATCACCGCCTATCATATTTTCAACCATGCCGAGGAAACCGTGTACCTCAATAGGCAAGTTCATCTCCGCAATTGCTTTCATGATGCCGATGACCGCAGAAGCACCGGACTTATCCGCCTTCATGGTTACCATATAGTCACCGGGTTTGAGGCTGAGCCCGCCCGAATCGTATGTAAGCCCTTTGCCTACCAGCGTAATGACCTTCTTGGGGTTCTTGGGCTTATGGCTAAGGTGAATCACGCATGGTTCATGGCGTGAGGCGCGTGCGACTGCGAGCAGGGTGTGCATCTTCTCCTTCTCAAGCTCCTTGACTCCGAGTACCTTGCAGCCAAGCCCCAGTTTTTTAGCAAGTTTCTTGGCTTTCTTCGCCATGCTTTCGGGGTAGAAGTCATCCGGCGGTGTATTGACGATGTTACGGGTGTAGTTGGTCGCGCTTGCGGCAATCTCCCCATTGTGTACGGCGCGTGCGGCTGTCTCCATGGTAATCTCATGCGGTTCGTAACCTTCCAAGGATATCTCCACAGTCTTGACCGGGTTTTTGACCTTCTGGCTCTTGTACTTTGTAAAGGTGTAACTTCCAAGCACAAGCCCTTCCACCATAGCACGGATGGATGCCGAACAGCGCGGATGGCTGACATAGGTAGCGATCTTGAGGGTCTTGTACCCTTTCTTGCCGTTGAGTGAGCGGATGGCAGCAGCCACAGCAGGGCGGATTGCTGCCCCCTTGAGGTTGTCCGCACCGATATAGATGCGTCTTTTTCCTACCAGATGGCACACTTCGTTCTGCGCACCGGAGAAACCGGCTTTTTTCAGCAGCTTTCTCTCTTTGACCGTTTTGTGTTTGAGATTTTTGTCGATGACGATAACAATCTCGACATCGGCGTTGATCTCTTTGAGTGGGGTAGTAGTAATATTGAAATTCATGTTTGTGTTCCTTGACATTGTTTGTGCTGTGAGTATAACAAAGAAAGGTAAAGAAAAGGTGTGGAAGCTGTGGTATAATCAAATCCTATCTTTTCACAGAAGGATTTTTCATGCAGTTGATATTCATTGTCTTTGCCGGAGCAGTTTTGGGTTTTCTCTATGGCAGCTATACGGACGGTTTTATCTTCAGTACCAATATCTGTCTTTTTGCCGGACTGACACTCATTATGCCCTCGCTCTTCAAATTCAAACTTAAAGAGATCCTTCTTGTCTGGGAGTACAAAAGTGTCATGCTCAAGGGCTTTGTGGTCAACTATGTCCTGCTTCCTCTCTTTGCTGTCGGTATAGGACTTGCCACAGGTGACTTCGGTATTGCTGCAGGACTCTTCCTTATCGCTGTACTCAGTGGAGGCGGGATGGTGATGCACTGGATCAAGCGCTCACACGGCGATACCTCACTGGGGTTTCTGTTGCTCTTTATCAACCTGATATTTGTTTCACTCTCTCTGCTAATGCTACACCTTTTCGCACAGTTCACTGCACCGTACTTTGGCGTAGGGTATGATGAGGAGGTGACCATACGACGCTTTGCCCAACCGGTGATCATGCTGCTGATCGTCATTCCGTTCATCGCCAGTCGGGTGATCCTCTTTTTGAAACCGCTTGTAGGGTTGATTGAGAAGTACAGAAAGTTCATTTCGCAGGGGAGTATTTTCGTCATCCTCTTCTACTTGTTCGGCCTTCAGAGTTCCCAACAGCTGGTAGATATTTACGATTTTGAACCGGAGCTCTTTTTTGTGGCGTTTGGTGCCACGGTGCTCTTTTATGCGCTGACGATCGCTGCTTCAACCTGGATCTACAACCTCGACTCCCCGCAGGAGAGGGCAGCCTACTGGCAGAGTGTGACCCGCTACATCACACTGGCTCTGGTCATATCTACCTTTTCGGCAAGCACTTTCGGTGTTTCTATGCTGCTGCCAATCATGTTTGCCTACTTGGTGCAGATACCCGCTTCGGTGATCATAGCCAATCGTTTTATGCCGCCGTTAAAAGATTAGGCAAATTGCTCGGCTAAAATATCCTTCGCCTGCATCATATCTTTGTCACCGCGTCCCGAGAGGTTGACGAGAATGGTTTTGCCTTTGATCGTTTCAGGCTTCATCTTCTTGAGGTAGGCGATGGCGTGTGAGCTCTCAAATGCCGGGATGATTCCCTCTTTTTGGCTCAGCCAGACAAAGGCATCCATCGCTTCATCATCAGTGATGTGGTCATAAGTGGCAATACCGTTGTCCTTGAGATAGGCATGTTCAGGACCGATACCGGGGTAGTCAAGCCCCGCGGAGATGGAGTGTGCCTCCTGTATCTGCCCATCCTCATCCTGCAGCAGATAGCTGAGTTGTCCGTGCAGGACACCAGGGCTGCCTTTTTCAAGTGAGCAGCCGTGCTTGCCCTCAAGCCCCTCGCCGCCCGCTTCGATACCGATGCATTCGACACTCTCCTCTTCAAGGAAATGGTTGAAAATTCCCAGCGCATTGGAGCCGCCGCCGATACAGGCGATGACCTTGTCAGGCAAGGTGCCTTCGGCTTCTTGAAGCTGCTGCTTCGCCTCCCATCCGATGATACTTTGAATGTCCCGCACCATCATAGGGTAGGGGTGTGGTCCTGCGACGGTACCGATAAGATAGTAGGTGTCGCGTGCATGGGTTACCCAGTGTCGGATGGCGTCATTCATGGCATCTTTGAGTGTTTTGGAACCGCTCTCAACCGCATGCACCTTGGCACCAAGCAGTTTCATACGGAAGACATTGAGCTCCTGACGCGCCACATCTTTGGCACCCATGAAAACTTCACACTCCAGCCCAAAAAGTGCGGCAACCGTTGCGGTAGCCACACCGTGTTGTCCTGCGCCCGTTTCGGCAATGATCTTCTTTTTTCCCAGCCGTTTCGCCAGTACCGCCTGTGCGACACAGTGATTGATCTTGTGTGCGCCGGTGTGGTTAAGGTCTTCACGCTTGAGATAGACCTTGGCGCCGATCTCCTCGGAGATGTTGGCAGCATAGTAGAGTGCCGAAGGGCGGCCGACATAGTGCTTGTAGTAGTAGTCGACCTCTTTCCAGAACTCTTCATCGAAACGCACCGATTCATAGTCTTTGCGCAGTTGTTCAAGTGCCGGCATGAGCGTCTCGGGAACGAATCGCCCGCCGAACTTTCCAAAGTGACCGTTCTGGTCGGGGTCAAAAGGGCTTGGTTTGGGAATGTAGACTGCTTTGTGTAGATCCATACTGTTCTCTTTCTCTTAAATTGGAGTGATTATAGCGTATGGGAGGTTAGAAATAGAGAAAAAGTTATCTCCCTCCTGCGAGCAGCTACTCTATCTCCAACACAGAGTATACCGGCACTTCAAAATTCTCTCTTGCTTTTAAAAAACCAAGCTCCAGAATAAAACAGGCTTCGACACAGGTGGCATTGACTTTGTTGATCAGATTTGCCGCCGCCCTGGCGGTTCCGCCTGTGGCGATAAGATCGTCGATGAGGAGTACTTTGGCGTTCTCTTTGCCGTTGAAAGCGTCAATGTGTATCTCCACT
>JAJRRK010000045.1 GCA_024279555.1 Campylobacterales bacterium | reverse complement strand
GACTCCGGGTAACGTCTGGAAGATTCTGAAAAATCCGGGTGACAAAGTTGAAGAGGGTGAAGTGATCATGATCCTCGAGGCGATGAAGATGGAGATCGACATCGCTGCACCTCAGGCGGGTACGATCAAGACGATCAATGTGAACGTGAACGATGCAGTCTCTGACGGACAGCTGCTTGCTACAATGGAGTAATCATGAAGATGAAACATCTGTTACTCTCTGTGCTTTTTGCCTTTGCGTTCCTTTCTCCCCAGGCGGGTGCAAGCGAAAATGGCAGTGCGGGAGCACATGAGTTTAAGACACAAGAACAGCTGATCGCAGAAGAGAAGGCGAACTACCATCCAAAAAGTGTGACCGATCTGATCGTCAGTTTCTTCCATACGACAGGGCTCAATGCGATCATTAACCCCAAAGAGGGTGTGAAGAACGGTCAGGGTGCCGAAATGAGCAAATTCGCACAAAGCTGGGGACGTGTGATCATGTTCATCATTATCTTTATTCTTTTCTATCTTGCGATCGGAAAGGGCTTTGAGCCGCTATTGCTGCTACCTATTGCGTTTGGAGGGCTTCTTGCGAATATTCCTATTGCCAATATGAGCGGTCCCCACGGGATGCTGGGGATCATCTACAACATGGGTATCGCCAACGAATTCTTCCCGCTGCTGATCTTCATGGGAGTAGGAGCGATGACCGACTTCGGTCCGCTGCTTGCCAACCCGAAGACGGCACTGCTGGGCGGTGCGGCACAGTTCGGGATCTTCGGTTCACTGGTCGGTGCGGCGGCACTTTCACAGTATACAGATATGGTGGACTTCACGTTGCAGCAGTCTGCGGCGATCTCTATCATCGGTGGTGCCGATGGTCCGACGTCGATCTTCATTGCATCGGCACTTGCGCCTGAGATGCTGGGGGCGATCGCCGTTGCGGCATACTCATATATGGCGCTCGTACCGGTCATCCAGCCTCCGATAATGAAGGCGTTGACGACTGAAGAAGAGCGTAAGATCGTCATGAAGACAGGACGTAAAGTACACAGACTTGAAAAACTGGTCTTCCCGGTTGTGGTCATTATGATGATCGCATTGGTATTGCCCGATGCGGCGCCTCTGATGGGTGCGTTCGCCTTCGGTAACTTTGCCAAAGAGTCCGGCGTGGTCGACAGACTGAGCAACGAGATGCAGAATTCACTTATCAATGTGGTTACCATCTTCCTCGGTTTCGGTGTCGGTATGACGCTTCAGGCGGACAAATTCCTCGTACCTGAGACATTGGGGATCATGGTGATCGGTCTGCTTGCCTTTGCGGCGGGTACGGCTGCAGGGGTCTTGATGGCAAAAGTGATGAACAAGTTTTCCAAAGAGCCTATCAACCCGCTTATCGGTTCTGCTGGGGTTTCTGCGGTACCGATGGCGGCACGTGTTTCGAGCAAGGTCGGTTCTGAGGCGAAGCCCGGGAACATTCTGCTGATGCATGCAATGGGGCCGAACGTGGCAGGGGTTATCGGTTCAGCCGTTGCTGCCGGTGTACTTCTTTCGATATTCAAGTAGAAATTCAAGATAGAGCAAGGCTTCTTGCTCTATCATTCGCAATGGAAATGCAGCGTAAAAAGTATATGTCAGAAAAAATCTTTTTTTGACATATGCTTTTGGCATAGCACATAAATGAAAAGAGGATACTATGAGTACCAGAACGCCCAACGGACTTGACAAACTCGGATTGAAAGACATTCAAGAGGTCTATTACAATTTGAGTTATGACGAGTTGCAAGCGCATGAGATCAACAGACAGGAGTGTAAAATCTCCACTTCAGGCACGGCAATGTGTGATACAGGTATATTTACCGGTAGAAGCCCAAAAGACAAATATTTTGTCGATCAGCCGCCGTCAAACCAGCATATTGCCTGGGGTGATGTGAACAGACCGATCAAAAAAGAGATCTATGAAGAGCTTCTGGAACTTGCCCGAAACCAGCTTTCAGGTAAAAAGATCTATGTTATGGACGTATTCGCAGGTGCGAGTGAAGCGAGTAAACGTTCTATCCGCTTCATTACGGAGGTGGCTTGGCAGGCACATTTTGTCAAAAATATGTTCATCCGTCCGACAGAAGAGGAGTTGGAGAACTTTGAGCCTGACTTTACTGTATACAATGCCTGTAAAGCAGTTGACGAGAAGTACAAAGAGCATGGTTTGAACTCTGATGTTTTTGTGGTATTCAATATAGAGGACAACATCTCAATCATCGGAGGAACCTGGTACGGCGGTGAGATGAAGAAGGGTATCTTCTCTATGATGAACTACTGGCTGCCGCTTGAGGGAAAACTCTCTATGCACTGTTCTGCCAACGTGGGCAAAGAGGGGGATGTCTGTCTCTTCTTTGGACTCTCAGGCACAGGGAAGACCACACTCTCTACCGACCCCAACCGTGCGCTCATCGGCGATGACGAACACGGTTGGGATGAACACGGTGTATTCAACTTCGAGGGCGGATGTTATGCCAAGGTGATCAATCTTGATCCCAAGTCCGAGCCTGAGATCTACGGTGCCATTACCAAAGATGCCTTGCTTGAGAATGTTGTGGCTGACGAGAACGGCAATGTTGATTACTCAGACGGTTCAAAAACAGAGAACACCCGTGTATCCTACCCGATCGAGCATATCAAAAACCATAAGCCCGATCTTCAGGCAGGACACCCCAACAACATCATCTTCCTCACTGCCGATGCGTTCGGTGTACTGCCTCCGGTCAGTAAACTGACCAAAGAGCAGGCGATGTACTACTTCCTCAGCGGATATACGGCAAAAGTCGCCGGTACCGAGCGCGGGATCACCGAGCCGGTAGCGACCTTCTCCGCCTGTTTCGGAGAGGCGTTCCTTCCGCTGCATCCAACTGTTTACGCCGAGCTTCTTGGGAAAAAGATCGACGAGCATGGCGTGAATGTCTATCTGGTAAACACAGGCTGGACAGGCGGTCCATACGGTACAGGTAAACGTATGAGCATCAAAGATACCAGAGCGTGTATAGACGGCATTCTCAACGGTTCGATCAATGATGCAGAGTTTGAGACCCTTCCGACATTTAACCTCCAGATACCAAAATCTCTTGAAGGTGTCGCGGACAATACGGTACTCAACCCGAGAAATACATGGGCTGATAAAGCCGAGTACGATGCTATGCTGGCAAAACTGGCGGGTATGTTCATCGAGAACTTCCACCGTTATGATGACAAAGGCGGTGACTTCGATTTCGCTTCTGCCGGACCACAGCTTTAATAAACGAGGGGAGTCCCTCTCGTTTCCTCTTGTCTCCCTACATGATTTTAAGATATATTTTCTCTTACTTAAGAATGCTATAGTATAGTTTCATACATATTATTATTTTCCAAAGGAACGATTATGGATGTGAACAAGATCAGAAAAGTATGTAGACCCATTAGAATTGTGGTCGGTCTGACCCTCATAGGTATCGGAGTCTATACAGG
>JAJRRK010000044.1 GCA_024279555.1 Campylobacterales bacterium | reverse complement strand
TGCTGTGCCATTCAAGTGCTCCTTTCTTCCATGCATATACGAAACCAATCGCAAGTAGTAAAATAAACAGAATCATCTCCGCAAAACCGAACCATCCGAGCAGTTTGAAGTCGATCGCCCACGGGAACATAAAGATGATCTCCACATCAAAGAGGATGAAGAGCAGTGCGATCAGATAGAACTGCGCAGAAATGGTGTTGGGCTGCTTGGTCACTTCCGGTCCACATTCGTAGATCGTCATTTTCAGTTTCTCGGTATCGAGTCTGGCGAGCTTCCTGCTGACGAAGCGTGCCAGGATCAGGGTCGCAGTGAAGGCGACCGCTGTCAATGCGAACAGTATGAACACACCGTAGTACGGATGTTGCGTAATTACATGAGTCATAGTAATCCCTTAGCTAAGTTTCATTCTCCCCTGCCCCTCATGGGCAGAGTATTCTCAGAATAGTGCCTTTATCTTAACCAAAAGATGATTAAACTACTTGGACACGTTTGGCATCAGAAGTGATATGCATGGCATTGTAACTATGTGAAACAAGCTAAAAGTGCTAAAATAGCATCAAAAAAAGAGAATAAAATGAAAAAATTGACCAATTATCTTTATTATGTTGTGATGATCGGACTGGTCGTGTGGTTTGCCTATACCAAAGGGTGGATCCTCGCAAACTTCGAGTCGGTCACTCCCAAACGGGCAATCACAATGCTGGAAAACGATCACAATGTCACCCTGCTTGATGTCCGTACCGTAGAGGAGTACAAGAGCGGTCATCTGCGTGATGCCACACTCATTCCCCTCTCAAAGCTCGAAACAAACCTCGATAAACTTGCTCCCTTCAAAAAGAGAAAGATACTGGTCTACTGCCGCAGCGGCAACCGCAGTGTGGCAGCCTCACGCATTTTAGAGAAACACGGATTTGTACCAATAAACATTCAAGAAGGCATCATCGGACTGGCTGGTGCAGGGGCACAGCTTACCAAGTAATTATACTTTAAACCCCATACTTTTGGCACCGTCGAAACTGCTGCCCAGCTCTTTTTCGATCTCTTCGAGGAAATCCTTTTGGATGAAGATACTCTCTTCCCTGACCGCCACTTTGTAGGCGGTGTTTCGGATGATGAGATTGATCTGCCCGCCGGTCAGTTCGTACTTCGCCAGGGCTTCCACATCGAAATCCTCCGCATAGTCCGCTTTTTCGGGCAGCATGAACTGCCAGAGTCTCAGACGCTGTTTTTTGCCCGGCTTTTTGAACTCGATCTTGTAGTTGAAACGGCGCGAGAAGGCTTTGTCGATGTTGCCCAGCAGGTTGGTCGTGGCAATGAGAATGCCCTCGAAACGCTCGATCTGCTCAAGAAAGATATTCTGCATCTGGTTGTGTATCTTGTCCGCACTGCTGCCTGCCCCTTCACTTCTGGCACCCAAAAACTGATCGGCTTCGTTGAGCAGCAGTATCGGTTCGACCTTTGCCTTGGCGCTGAGCTCTTTGAAGTCATCGAAGATACGGCGTACATTCTTTTCGCTCTCACCGACATACATCGACAAAATCTTGGAGCAGTCAAATGAAAGAATGGGCTTTTTAAGTGTTTTGGCAAGGCTCATCGCTGTCATTGTCTTACCTGTACCCGCCGCACCGTAGAAGATGATAAGCGCATCGATACTTTTGCGTTTGTCCTTGATGCCCCACTCACGAAGCTTCTTAAACACCTCTTTGTCAACCTGCTTGACAACATTGTTAAGCGTCTCCCGTGTTTTGGGGTGCAGCACCACATCATCAAGCGTTGTTTCGGGTTTGAGATATTCAAAAAGTTCCTGCTCTTTGACCAGCGCATCAAGCTTGAGCTTGGTGACCTTCTTTTTCTTCTTGGGGTGGATAATGCGCTGCATCACCTCCTCCTGCAGATAAAATGAACGGCTCACCCCTCCGAACATATTGAGGATCTCTTCGTAGTCGATAATCCCTTCGGTGATGAGTTTGGCACCATCTTCAAGCAGTGCACGGTTCTTGATCTTCTCGTACTCATCGAAGCTGATCAGTTCGATGAGGGTGTTCATGTCACGGAACTGTCCCTCGCCGCCGCTGTACTCCTCCTTGAGCAGTGCCAAAAAAATACGCTGCTCCTTCTCATCTAGCTGCTTCTCTTTGAAGAACGCTTCGACCACAATAGGCGTCTGGGTGATCTTGACACGCTCTTCAATGCGTTTTGTCAACAGTGTCAACTTGTTCTTGAGACGGCCTATACTCAAAGAGTTGTCAGCAAACCCTTGTTTGTAGGTTGCGATCTTATGTAGAAGCGATACCATGTCGAACTGATCCTGCAGATACTCCAGATGGTCGGTATAGGGCTTGATCTCCGGAAGAAAGATCTCCAGCGATCCCTCCTCCAACAGACGCAGCAGTGACATACTCGGGGTCACCGAAGTATTGATCAGCTCCAACTGGGAGGAGTCATGCGCCTTCACCTGCCCGAAACTCACCTGAATGAACCAGCCTAGATCAAGCAGGTTTTTTACCAACGGCAGCTTTTTGAGATAGAGATAGGGCTCCCCCTGAAAGTTTTCCTGCAGCATATCGAGAACCGGCACCTCTTCCATACCCCGCACATAACGCCGGCAGACATACTGCACCAGCTTCGCTTCTATCTCAGTACACTTCAAATGCTTGAAGATACGGCTCTTCTTAAGCTCTTTGGACTCAATAAATTCAATAAGATATTTCACTCAAATATTTCCTGTTTTCTTTTCAGTATAGCAAAGTTTTGTTTTGATTTGCTATACTATTAACCACTATTAACTATCAACCATATTTCTAAAGGAGTTCTTTATGTCCAGACTTACCCTGCTCTTTACTCTCAGTTTCACACTACTCTTTGCCGAAGCAACAATGGTACGCGACACACATACCGGTCTGATGTGGGAGGATACGCCCCATGTCAAAGAGGTCAAGATCACCCAGCCCCGTGCGAAAGCCTACTGCCGTGAACTGAAACTAGGCGGGTTTGAGAACTGGCGGCTCCCTACCATCAAAGAGCTGCTGGGCATCGTTGACTACACGCGGGTATCGCCGGCAACGTTCAAGGTCTTCAGCTATATCGAGGATGAATCGTTCTACTGGACCTCCACTCCCGTCGCCGATGCCGATGACGAGTACTGGGGTGTCAACTTCAAACGCGGGGAGAGCAGCCGTGCTTCGGAGTATTATGACCGTTATGTTCGCTGTGTCAGGGATATGAAATAGACCATGTCCCTTTTTGACAGACTCTTCCCCAAAAACCGTACCGTCGTACTGCACATCACTTCATCCAACGGTTTTCACCTGCGTCCGGCTGCTCTCTTTGCCGCGGAAGCAAAAAAGTTCCCCTGCAACATTGAAGCAGAGAGCCGCGGCAAAGTCGTCAACGCCAAAAATCTCAATGCCCTGCTTTCTCTTAACCTTGACAAAGGTGATCACTTCGACCTCATCTGCAAAGGGAAGGATGCCGAAGCAGCCATTGAGACACTGACCCAAACCTTCGAAACACTGATGAAGCATGACACGGAAATTGCCCCCATTGAAGCCAAAGAGCGTCTCTATGAGGGTACTTCATTTGCAGGAGAGATCATCTCCAAAGGCGTGGCAGTCGCCCCTCTGTGGCACTATACACAAACCGTTCATCAGGAGGAGAATGGTACGGATTTCACTACCGCCGTAACCGGGAGTATCGCCGAACTCGAAACCCTCTACCGTACCCACAAGGCAAAAGCCGACAGCACGATCTATCTGGCACAAAAAGCACTGCTTGCATCGCTCCTCCAACGCTGTGACTCACTTGAGGCATTGGAGGCTGCCGTGCAAGAAGAGAGCGAAGCCCTGCATGGCGGCAAGCTCGAAGCGAAGATCAGTGACTATCAGGATATTCTGTACCGTGTCAAAAGGCATATGGGCTACCGTACCATCGTCAACTATCCCAACGTGCCTTTCATTCTTGTTGCCGATGACCTGCTCCCCTCACAGATCGAGTCACTTCCCAAAGAGACAAAGGGAGTCATTCTCAAGAACACTTCCCCCACCTCTCACACTGCCATCTTGCTGCGTGCCTCCGGGATCCCCTCACTCATTTTTCGAAAGACACTGCCTCCAACCGATGGTGCGGTCATTCTCGATGCCACTGCCGGTGTCATCGTTACCGCACCCACTCCTGCCGATCTTGAAGAGGCAAAAAAAGCAATGTCAGAGAATCAAGACAAACTTCAACAAGCCCATAGGCAGCGTCTCAAGCCTGCTGTGACCGCTTCGGGTCAAACCGTCAAAGTGCTTGCCAATGTCACCGACCCCGCCTCCGCCCAAACCGCCAAAGAGGCAGGCGCAGAGGGGATCGGACTGCTGCGCACCGAATTTCTCTTTAAGGAGCATGCGCCAAGTTTTGAGGAGCAGAGAGATGCCTACCGCGCCATCTTCGATCTGTTTGACGATGTTACGATCCGCACGCTCGATGTGGGCGGGGACAAAGCACTCCCCTATATCGATCTGCCCAAAGAGGACAACCCTTTTTTGGGCATTCGCGGTATCCGCCTGCTTCAAACCCACCCAGAACTCATCGAAGCGCAGTTGCATGCCATATTCGCTGCGGCTGATGGAAGAGGCATCAAAGTGATGTTTCCGATGGTCTCCACCGTCGAAGAGTTCAAAACAGCCAAGAACTTTGCAAAAGATGTGGCGCACAAACATAGTCTTGAGATCGCCAATATCAGCTTTGGTATCATGGTAGAAGTGCCTTCCGTACTCTTCCTGATGCCGGAGTTTAACAAAGTGGTCGATTTCTACTCCATCGGCAGCAACGATCTCAACCAGTACCTCTTTGCCATTGAACGCACACACGCCACTCTCACACTCGATCCACGCTCCAGCGTTCTTTTCGATGCCATCGGACGCGTGATCCAAGAGGCGGACAAACCAGTAAGCCTCTGCGGCGAACTTGCCGGAGATACCGAAGCGGTACCCGAGCTCATCAAACGCGGTATCACCACACTCAGCCTCTCGGCACAACAGATCCCCATAATCAAGGAGACCATCCGACATGTTTAACCTGTTGCAACGCATCGGCAAAGCGCTGATGACCCCTATTGCCGTCCTGCCGGTCGCGGCGCTGCTGCTTCGCCTTGGCTTTGGTGATATCTTTGACGGACAGATCGCTCTCGTCATGAAAAGTGCCGGTGAAGCGGTCTTTTCCAACCTCGACCTCCTTTTTGGTATCGGTATCGCCTACGGTCTGGCAAAGAACAATGACGGTGCAGCGGCACTCTCGGGAGCCATCGGGGTGCTCATCGCCAAGGCGGTCTACACCAGTATCGATGAGACGGTCAATATGGGAGTTTTTGTGGGCATCATCATCGGTGTACTGGCAGGTACACTCTACAACCGCTACCATGCCATTAAACTGCCCGAGTTCCTCGGTTTCTTCGGTGGCAAACGGTTCGTGCCCATCATTACAGCACTTGCCGCCATTGCCGTAGGGGTATCTGCCGGCTACTTCTGGCACTACGCACAAAGCGGCATCGATGCCTTCTCCAATACCATTATCAGTCTGGGGGAAATCGGAACCTTTATCTATGGGGTACTTAACCGCCTGCTCATTCCACTGGGGCTGCACCACATCCTCAACTCGGTCTTCTGGTTTCAGCTGGGAGAGTACAGCTATCTCAAAGAGGGGGTGCAAGTTGTCGCCAACGGTGATCTTCACCGGTTCTTCGCAGGCGATCCGAGTGCGGGCATCTATATGTCAGGCTTCTATGTGGTGATGATGTTCGGTCTGCCTGCTATGGCGTATGCCATCTATCTTAACACCCCCAAAGCGTACCGCAAAAAAGCGGGTGCCATTCTTGCGGGGGTTGCCTTCACCTCCTTTCTAACCGGCATTACGGAGCCGCTGGAGTTTCTCTTTCTCTTCGTCGCTCCACTGCTTTTTGTCGTGCATGCTGTATTGACCGGGTTGGCACTGGCAGCAGCGCAGGCACTCGACATCCATGCGGGGTTCGGTTTCTCCGCAGGATTCATCGACTATGTCATCAACTACAAACTCGCCACCCATCCGCTACGGCTCATTCCACTGGGAGTTGTGTTTGCCATAATCTACTTTATCGTCAGCTACTACACCATCAAGATCTTCAAACTCAAGATCCTCGAGACCGAACTCTCGGACGACACCCCTGCTGACGCCGACAAAGAAGACGCTACCGCTGCCGCTTTCATTGCTGCGCTTGGCGGAGCGGACAATATTGTCAATACCGATGCCTGCATCACCCGACTTCGCATGAGCGTTAAAGAGAGCGACTCACTCAAAGATGAATACTTTATGAAGCTAGGGGCAAAAGGGGTCATTCGTCCAGACAAACACTCCATCCAGATCGTACTGGGAGCCAAGGCCGAAAGCGTCGCG
>JAJRRK010000043.1 GCA_024279555.1 Campylobacterales bacterium | reverse complement strand
CGGCGGTTCATCAGTTCAAGCATCCTGTCCGAAGTGTGTTGCAGGGCAATATGCAGATGTTTTGCCATCCACGGCTCATCGAGCAGTTCCATGAAAGCATCGTCTATTTGAATGGGTTCGAGACTTCCGATACGGATGCGGCGTACACCGCGGATCATACTCATCTTCTTGAGTAACTCTGCCATGGAAGTGTTGTGGTCTTTGCCGTAACTGCCTACATTGGTTCCGGTCAAGATGAACTCTCCAAAGCCGTTGGCAGCCAGTTTGCGTACCTGCTCGAGCACAATCTCTTCTTTGTGTGAGCGCGCTCCGCCGCGTACGGCGGGGATGATGCAGTAGGAGCAGGTAAAATCGCACCCCTCCTGTATCTTGATGAACGCTCTGCTCTTGCCTACAAACTCCTCAACAATAGTCGAGTCGATATGCTCCAGATCGCCTATCTCGTAGAAACGCTCCTCTTTCTTGAGGATCTCGTTGATCTTCTCTTTCTCGGAGTGCCCCATGACACCAAAGACCTTTTCATCTGCAAAGAGTGATTCACCTTTGGAATGCGAGCCGCACCCTGCGAGGATGACTCTGGCATTGGGGTTCTTGCGCTTCATGGAGGAGATGTAGTTACGCACTGACGAATCTGCGCCATTGGTCACGGTACAGGAGTTGACCACGATGATGTCCGAGCTGTTCTCGTCCATGGTCAGTTCAAACTCCTTGAGCTTTGAGATCATCACCTGCGTATCGAACTGGTTGGTACGGCAGCCGAAGGTTTTGAAAAAGACCTTTTTCATGCTTGATCCTGCTCATCAAAAAGTGAAGGCTGAGGAAGCTGCGGTTTTGGTACATCCTTGTCCAGATAGATCGACTGTGTCGGGAAGGCAAGATGGATGTCCTCTTCAGCCTGAATACGCTCAATGATCTCTGCGGAGATGGTTGATCTCAGTGTCAGTGTCGCATAGGCATTGGTATGGTACCACGCCGAGATCTTCATACCGTACGGCTCGATGAAAGAGAAGATCCGCGGTTCGACATTGGTGTTTTTCATACTGTACTGACTGCGCAGTTTATTGAGCTGTTTACGGGTGATATCCGTATATCCTTTGGAGTATTTCTTTGTTACCTCTTTGGCAATAGAGGTCGCTTTGGTGATGTTGGAGTCAAAGGTCACCATAAAATCGATCCCGTCCCAAACAGTCTTAAGACCCGCATGGGAGTAGTTGGCGATCATATCGGTGAAGATATAGTTGTTAGGTACAAAGATAATTCTTCCCGCCCTGCGGTTATGCATATAGGTGGTTAGAGTAATGTCTTCCTGTATGGTCATACGCAGCAGCGAAATGTCGACGATATCTCCAACATACTCCATACCGTTACGCACAAACTTCACCCTGTCTCCTACATGTACCGCACCGCCGATGATGATGACAAACCATCCCATAAGCGACATGAACCAGTCCTTGAGTGCAATAGCAATACCCGCAGAGGCAAACCCCAAAATAGTCACCAGATAGCTGACATTTTCGATATAGGCAAAAAGAAGTGTCAGCAGTAAGAGCGTGAAGAAACTGAAGTTGAGAAACTTGTTGATGGTATAGAAACGCTCATTGTCCGACATATAACGCTTGACCAGATATTTAATAAGAAAGATGATAATCAGGAAGATCAAAATGATCACGCCGATCATCGTCGCCTTTTCGATCTCTTTGCCTATCTCATCTTGAAGGTTTAGCCTAATCTCGTCGATCTTCTTTTCGTAAACATTCTGTGTCGTTTTAAATATCTCTACCACAGGCGTGAATGTGTTGATCTCCTCTTCTGTATCGGCAAGTTCCTGTCGTATCTCTCTGTTATCAGGATCTTTCTCAAGGATCGCTTCAAGCACCTTTTTTTTCTCTTTGAGTTGTGCCAGCACATGCTTGATAGATTCATAGCGGCTGTTATACTCCAATTGGTCGTTTTTGAGCTTCTCCATAAACGAGAATGCAGGGATGATTGCCAATGGGTTTCCCACCGAAGGAATCTCTCCTACCGCAGGAGGTGTGAGGAACTTCTTGAAGGGATCATTCTCGTACTCTTTGAGAAGCTGAAGTTTTCCCTGCAGGATCTTCTTTTCATTCTTAAGAGTACTGAGCACTTTTCGCTGCTGTTTATTAAGACGTCTTCGCTCAGCGAGTTTGTTCAGTTGGGCGATCTTTCGATCCAGTGCTACCTCCTCCTCTTTGAGTTGTCGGTAGATATGATAGTTACTGTAGATCTTCGACCAGATATTGTTCTCTTTAAGTCCTGCATCAAGTATTTTCTTCTTTTCTAACAGAGCCGCTACATCAACAGAAAGCTCTTTTGTAGAAGTGACTTCCGTAGCAACATTCTTTTGGGAAAATGTATTTTGCCCAGTATCCTCTGTCTGAGGCTGTGCCATAAGTAATGTACACAAAAAGAGAAGCAACGGAAGATATTTACGCATCCTTTACCTCGAACTGCCGCAGTACCTCTTTGACCACTCTCTCATCGAGATCTTTGACGATCCTGTGTCCGCCGATGTGTTCAGGAAGAATAAATTTGATGGAGTTGTTCGCACTCTTTTTGTCCAAAAAGAAGTGCTCATAAAAGTCGTCGACATCTTTGATGGCATAGTCGACGGGAAGATCATGTGAGGCAAGCAGTCTCTTGACCTCTGTGGCCTCCTCTTCAGACATGAGTCCGAGTTTAACCGCCAATGCATTCGCCATGACCATCCCTATGGCAACTGCCTCACCGTGCAGATACTCGGTGTAGTGTGTCTCATTCTCCACCACATGTCCAAAGGTATGCCCGTAGTTGAGCACAGCACGGATACCGGCTTCTTTCTCATCCTGATTGACCACCCATGCCTTCAGTTCCACACTGCGTTTAATGGTCTCTTTAAGCTGTGCTTCATCGGAGAGATCCGCTGTTTTAAGAAAATTGAAATAGTCACGATCAAACATCACCGCCATCTTGACGATCTCAGCAAAGCCTGCGGCAAATTCGCGCTTGGGAAGTGTCTGTAGAAATGCCGTGTCGATGTAGACCGCTTTGGGCTGATAGAACGCACCAATGAGGTTCTTGCCGTACTTGTTGTTCACGCCTGTTTTGCCGCCCACACTCGCATCGACCTGAGAGAGCAGTGTCGTAGGGATCTGCACAAAGTCAATACCGCGTTGATAGAGGCTTGCGGTAAAGCCGGTCATATCCCCGATCACCCCGCCGCCAAAGGCAATAAGGAGCGATTTTCTGTCCAGCTTGTATTCGAAACACTCGTTGAGTATGCTCTCCACTGTCTCCAGTGTCTTGTACTGCTCTCCGTCAGGTACGGTCACCACATGCAGTTGGGGTGCATTGACCTTCTGAAGAAGTGTATCAAGATGATACTCCGCAACGGTGGGGTTGGTTACAATGACCACTTTGTTATCAAATGTCAGCGAAGGCAGCGTGTCGATAGTGATGTCATACTTGACAGGTTTGGGAGGTAGAAGTTCAATAGGGACGATCATAGGGCAGGACCTTGCGATAATAATTTGCTTAAGGGCACATCTAATAACCCTGCGTATCCATAAATGGGTTTTAGAGGTGTCCTTATTTTATCTTATAGCCCCTTAAAATGCGCTATTTAAGCCTCTTCCCCCAAGGCATACGGTACGAGAAGCTTCGGATGTTTTCTGGTCGTCAGCAGAAAGTCACTTATTTTAGTCGAAATGAGTTTCCAAAAACTGTTTTGATTCAGCTCTTTTTCAAAAGGTGCGATCTGCAGTACATTCTCCATATTGGCCAGTTCACGGATAGGATTGGCTATTTTGTGTTCTATCTTGATATCCATGTTGAAGATGTGTGCAAGGGTTTCGTAGTGTTCTACAACGATCTTTCTGGTCTCGAACTCACCTTCCGGGTCATAATCACACAGGCAGAGTTCAAGTCCGAGAGATTCCGATACATCAAACGCCGTAGAGGAGATCGACTCCATTTTGCGCTCATCATCCATGAGAACGATACTCTTATCAATATTATAAAGTAGCTGGTCGCCAAAAAGGTAGACCACTTTCTTCAGACTGTAGAGTGTCTCTCTGATACTACCGTAAGAGAAAGCATCAATACTGATAAAGACCAACCCAATATCCTGCTCCTGAATGTCATATTCAATAAGATGATCCACATCATGATCGTCATAACAGACAGAGATGGTCACATTTTCCGATTCGTAGTTTTTGACCTTCTCAAGCAGTTCGAAATCGTTCGGATAGATAATGCGAATAAACAGCTGTTTCTCTTCGAGTTTCTCCATCATGTAGAGACTTTCTTTAAGATACAAAAGCATCTGTGCTTTGTCAACCCTAAAGTCGAGTATAAGGTAGAGATCTTTCCCGAAAGGTTCAGGGAAGAGCCCGATACGCCTGTTGATGGTACGGTAAACGCCGTCGAGTACCAGCGGTTTTCCCACCACAAGCAGGGTATCGTTGGGCAGGATCGTCGTAGCGTTGGTAGGAAGTATCTGTTTTTCATGACGGTAGATCGCAGCGATCTTCCATTTTCGCTGGAGAATGGAGCCGACATGACGGAAGGCAAAAGTACTGCCAAAGGGTACATGGATCTCCATGATCTCCCCTTTGCCAAGCCCCACATTCTGCGCAACAACAGGGACATTGGGGAGCTGATCATAGAGATGAGCGGCAATAAGCTCATCGACATTGATAAGCGTCACATTCTCTTCTTCTCTGCCGATCTGGGGGTCATCCCACTGATTGACAAGCACAATGCGTATTTTATCTTCCACCATACGGATGTTTTTAAGCGTATAGATAGCATCCTCTTTGTTCTCCATCACAATGAATACATGGGAGAACTTCACATCATCCATAATGTGTCTGATACGGGCATAACTGGTGGGGTCAGCTTTGATGACCGTAATGTTTTTACCCAGCTTTTCAGGTGTGGCATCTTCATGGAAACAGGTGACGTAGTATCGGTTGTCAGCAACCCTTTTGCGTCCGATCCACTCCACGAAATGTCTAGCGATGCTACCGTCGGCGAGTATCAATATATTCTTCATTTATGCCCTATTTGGATATAATCCTGTGATTATTTACCCGAATGATGTATTAGAGTCGCCTAAAGTTCTGCGATGGCTTAGTTCATGGGTATTTACAAAGAATTTGAGGTTAACCTGAAGGTTAATTGATGGTTCTTTGTGAGTGCCCATGGGCTAATGCTTTGTAGAAAATTGGTGATCTCTAATGCATTGTTCGGGTTTGAGAGGATATTATAACACAATGCATTTTCAGATAGATAAAACAGACGGCAATGCCAGAGCCTGTACCATCCAAACCGCCCACTCTACCGTACATACACCCGTCTTCATGCCCGTTGGTACCGTCGGTGCGGTCAAAGCGCTCGATGCAACCGACCTTGAAACCTTCATCAAACCCGAAATCATCCTCGCCAACACCTACCATATGTACATCCGTCCCGGTGACGATGTGGTCGCCAAAATGGGTAAACTGCACGGCTTTACCAAGTTTCCCAAAAGCTTCCTGACCGATAGTGGCGGGTTTCAGGCATTCAGCCTCTCAGACAATGTCAAGATAGACGAGGGAGGCATCACCTTCCGCAGCCATCTTGACGGCAGCAAACACTACTTCACCCCCAAAAAGGTCATCGACATCCAGCACAACCTTGGTTCGGACATCATGATGATCCTCGATGACCTCGTCGCCCTCCCCGCCACGCAGGAGCGCATTGCAGCAAGCATCGACCGTACCACACGCTGGGCGGAAGAGTCCATTGCCTACTTCAGACAAAAACAAAAAGAGGGCGTGGGAGTCGATCAGAACATCTTTGCCATCATCCAGGGCGGTACAGACAAAGCTTTCCGTGAAAAATCAGCCCGAGAGCTCTGTGCCCTTGACTACGACGGCTTCGCCATCGGCGGACTGAGCGTAGGAGAGAGTAACAAAGATATGTATGAAACTGTCGCATGGACAACCCCTTTCATGCCCAAGGAGAAACCGCGCTACCTCATGGGAGTGGGAACGCCCGAAGATCTGGTGGAAAATGTCTACCGCGGTATCGACATGTTCGACTGTGTCATGCCCACCCGAAACGCTCGAAACGGTACACTTTTTACCTCATTTGGCAAGGTCAACATCAAAAAAGCCTGTTACACCACCGACCCCGAACCCATCGATCCCGAGTGCGACTGCATGGTCTGCCGCACCTACAGCCGTTCCTACCTACGCCATCTCTTCCGCGCCCGTGAGATCACCTATTTCAGGTTGGCAACCATCCACAACCTCTACTATTACCTGCATTTGATGAAGCAAATGAGAGAAGCAATCCTTGAAGAGCGATTCGAGGCGTTCAGGAAGGCGTTTTATGAGAAGCGTGAGGCAGAGGTGCCAGAGATATAAGCCTTTCAAACAAAAAAAGCATAAAATGCAACCAATGTCACATGTATAACTTCAATATTTCCGCTATGATGTCAAGAAAAAAGGAGTTGTGCATGAGCCACAAACATAAAGCGAAAATAGAAAAGGTATTTGAACATCCCACATCGGCAAACATTGATGTCAAAAAACTGATTGCGGCACTGGAGCATTACGGTGTTGAAGTTGACTTGACAAAGAAACATAAAGCGAAGCTATTCTATAACGAAAAAGAGTTCATCTTGGCACTGCCTCACAGTGAACCGACCCTGAGTAAAGATGAAGTGGTCAAGTTACGTCATTGGCTCGAAGAGATCGGTCTGACACCGGACAATATCGAATAGATCACATTTTTTGAGGCTTCTGGAGTATCCACTCCCTTGCCTCTTTATGCGCACCGTATGGAAAAGTATTGACCTCTGCTTCTACAAAGTGCGAACCTATCTTCTCTGCAAAATCCCCTATGGACGAATCGGTTACAAATGCCAGCTTTTTTACTTTCTTGTGATGGTTCCTGATAAACTTCAAATGTGCCGTAAAAGCGGCAAAGTCCTTCCATCCCGGAAAATCTTTTGTTTCTATAATGAGTCCAGTAAGCTTCCCGTGTTGCTTGATAAACGGATCGATCACTTTTACCGCCGTTTTGAAATCATCCTCCGTCAATACGCCCGAAGGTTCAAGTGTGACGATCGCTTCTTCTCTGTCAAGGGTAATACTCAGCATCATTCTTCCTTTTGTTGTAGCTTCTCCCACAACAATTATAACGGACTTTTATTAATTTATGAATATAATTTTTAGTGATTATTTTTTATAGGGAACCTTTGCCGAAGGGGTTTTCTTGCTGGTCTTTTCAAGATGTACATCCTG
>JAJRRK010000042.1 GCA_024279555.1 Campylobacterales bacterium | reverse complement strand
TGAAGCGGCTCATGGACAGATTTACGTGCCATGATCCCCGGTGCTTTCTCTTCGATAAATCTGTACTCCGCTGCTTCAACCGCACCTTTTCCGTCAAGCGGTTCACCAAGCGGATTGACCACTCTGCCCATCATACCATCACCGACAGGCGTCTTGAGAAGTTCGCCGATACGTTTGACGCTCATCCCCTCTTTGATGCCTGCACTTGTACCAAGGACAACGACACCGACATTCGCCTCTTCAAGGTTAAGTACAAGACCTCTTGCACCGTTCTCAAACTCAACGACCTCACCTGCCATAACGTTATTCAGTCCGTAAACGGTTGTAATACCGTCTGCGATACCTACTACTTTACCTACTTCGTTGATGTCTACATCGATCTCGAAGTTCTCGATTCTCTCTTTGATGATGGAACTTATCTCATCTGCTTGCAATTTCACTGCCACTACTACTCCTTTCTTATAATGATTTCTTGATGAAATCGATTAATTGTTCTTTGACTCTCTGCTTAGAGAAGTTCACCTCAATACCAAGATCGTCTACAGACACACGCAAACCGTCAAGATCGCTCTTTTCCTGCTTGAGCTTGATCTTCGAACCTGTATAGGTCGCAAGTGTCTCTTCCAGTTTGGCAAGCTCTTCTTTCCCAAGCTTTTTACCACTTTTGACCACACCTTCATACTTGTTGGAAGCTTTCTGAAGCTCCGCATTCAGTACCTTCGCGATCGCCGGGATCAGATCAAGTCTCTTGTTCTCCCCCAAGATCTTGATGAAGTTAGTCAGTTCAGCATCAGCCTCGTCACCCAATGCCGCAAGGATCATCTCAGTCTTCTTTTCTGCGGAAACAATCGGAGAGGTCATTGCGGTCATGACTTCATCATTGCTGATCGCTTCTGTCAGAACATTCAATACATTGGAGACTGCATTGATGTCCTTGCTCGCAGAAGAGAGTGCCGTTGCATAACGTTTTGCTATCAACTCTTCCATTTACGCCACCTTTCTGGAGATAATGTCAACGACTTTCGCTTCATCAAGCATAATGTCATCGACAGTGATATTCTCGCTGAGTACTTCGTCAATCGCTTCTCTTGTCGCTTTACGCTCCTCAAGTGCGATCTTCTCTTCGAACTGCTTCTGCATCACTTCAAGTTCCTGGGCATTGGCTTCTGCGATCTTCTGTGCAAGGATCACCGCTTCTTTTTTCGCATCCTCGATGATCTGCTCAGCCTTCTTCGCACTCTCTTCAAGACGTGCCTGTGCCTCTTTCTGCTCATCTTTGGCAGCTTGAAGCTTGGACTCGATCTCTTTGAGCTGGGAAGCGATCCCTTCACTTCTGCTTCTAAAGAAGTTCTTGATAGGACTGGCAACAAGATACCAGAGCAGAGCCGCAAAGATCGTAAAGTTGATCACTCTCGGCCAGAAGTCACTTTCTCTTCCTGTCTGTGCAAAGTAACGGCTCGCTTCCTCTCCACCATGTCCGCTTGCCAGAAGTACAGCAGGCAGAACGAGCAGAGACAGTAGTAATACTTTTTTCATATCCATCCTTTCTATAGCTTGCTGAACTTGGCTTTGAGACTCTCTTTAAAGAGAGGCATCTGAGAAAGAAGCTCATTCTTGAGACTCTCTTTCTCCGCAGCGAGTGTTGCTGTGAACTCGGCATAGGCTTTGTCCAGTTCACTCTGTTTGGTTTCGACCTTGCTTGCAGCTAGCGCCTTCTCCTCTTCGATGGCTTTCTGTCTGATCGCAGCAGCTTCGCTCTTGGCGTTGCTGATGTTTTCTTCAGCTTTGGCATTGAGCTCTTCACTGTTGCCGCTCAGCCCCTTTGCCGCTTCGAGATCTTTTGCTATGGAACGGTCACGGTCGTCCATGAATTTCAACAGTGGTTGAAACAGCATCCGATTCAAAACAACAAGAAGGGTCAGAAACAACGCCAGAACGAAGATCATCAATGATACATGTATGTCAAGCATTCAAACTCCTCTAGTAATTTCGCATTATATTAGCATCTTATAGATGAGATAAGGGTTAATTTTTAGCGATTTTTGAGGAAGCGCAGAAAGTTTGTTACGTCTTGTGTATTTTCGAAAGAGATCTCTATACTTTTGGCTTTGAGCTTATAGGCAAAAGGAAGGTTTTCTGCAATCTCGTCAGCATGCTCTGAAAGAAGTGATGTAGAGGTGCCGGAGACTTTTTTCCTGCTCTCTGGAGCCTTGTTCTGCTTGACCATCTTCTCCACGTCACGTACACTCAGCTTTTGACCGATAATGGAGTCGATGAGAATCTTCTGTTTCTTTTCGTCAAGACCGACAAGTACCTTGGCATGTCCCTGTGTGATCTTGCCTTCGACAAGCTGTTTCTTGGCATATTCACCAAGAGAGAGCAGACGCATCGTATTGGTGATCTGTGAACGGCTTTTGTGTACAATCTCCGCAAGTTCGTCATGGGTGATATTGTGTACCTCTATAAGCTCGGCATAGGAGCTGGCAAGTTCAATGGCATTGAGATTTTCACGTTGGATATTCTCAATGAGCGCCAGCTCACGCATACGGAACTCATCGATCTCTACATTGGCGACAATTGCCTTGATGGTCGGCAGTTTGGCAAGTTTGTGTGCGCGCAGACGACGCTCTCCCGCAACAAGTAGAAAACCGTCCTCTTTTTCAATCACCACAACAGGTTGAAGCAGTCCGTGCGCCTTGATCGAACGGCTCAGCTCTTTCAGGGCAGCCTCATCAAAATGCTTTCTGGGCTGAAAAGGGTTGGGAGAGATCTTCTCGACCGACAGTTCCTCTACCCTTGCACCCTGAGCCTCAAGTTCGAAACTGTCGATGCCGCTCAAGTCCTTCTCGTATGCCTCTTCTACTTCCGAAAGGATATCTCCCAATCCACGTCCCAGTGCCATCTGATTATCCTCTTGCGATCACAGTAGCAAGATTACGATAGGCAACCGAACCTTTTGAACCGGTCGCATACTCTGTCACAGGTTTCCCGAAACTGGGAGATTCGGCGATCTTGACATTGCGCGGTACCACAATACACTCTTTGGAGTTCTTCTTGATATGGAAGAGTTTGTCCTTGAAGTGGTGTGAAAGGTCAGCCAGAACCTGCTTGGAGAGGTTGTTCTGCTTGGAATACATCGTCGGGAGGAATCCTTTGATCTTCAATTTCGGGTTGATAGTCTTTTTGAGCAGACTTACGGTATTGAGTAGTTGCGCCAGCCCTTCCAGCGCAAAAAATTCACACTGAATCGGGATGATCACTGAATCGGATGCACTCAGCGCATTGATGGTGATGGGTCCCAGTGCCGGAGGGGAGTCGATGATAATAAAGTCGTACTTCTTCTTCACCTCTTTGATCTTCTCTTTGAGTACCAGTTCCCTGTTCTTCTTCTTGGGATTGTAAAACTCTTTTTCGATCCCTACAAGTCCTATATTGGAAGGAGCCAGATCGAGTTTTTTGATTTGTGTCTTGAGCACGACTTCCGAGAGCTTTTTGCTCCCGATTAAAACATGATATATATTGAACTCGTAGTCGTTCCTGCTGAAGCCGAGACTGGTGGTGGCATTGGACTGCGGATCGATATCGAGCAACAGTACTTTTTTGCCTTTTTCGGCCAGCGATGCGGCAAGGTTGACAGCGGTGGTGGTCTTCCCTACCCCGCCTTTCTGGTTGGCTATGCTGATTACTTCACTCATCTTGAACTAAATACCTTCTTCCCATCAATAAGTAAGGAGCCGTCTTCGCATAATCGTGCGTTATACAGGCTCTTTCTGCGGTTTTCTATATGCACCGAAAATCTTCTGCTTAGCTCAAATTCTACCTGATACTCACTAAAAATCTGCTTCCATTTTGGGTATTTTTCCAGTACATCCAGATACTTTTCAAGCAGGAACCGGGGTGAAACATCCGACTGCAAGGCGCTGTACCCAATCTGGTTTTTTTTCAAATTGATCCCCATGCCGCATACCAACGTATCTTCTATCTTCTTTGTGATTGTCCCTCCGATCTTGTCATCTTCCAGATAAAGATCATTGGGCCATTTGAGCCATACCTTTTCATTGTATGTACACAGTATCTTTTTCATGATAAAAGAGAAATAGATAGACGCAGATGAGAGAGGAAGATCATCCGGCAGATCGGCGAGTTTGATTGCGAACGAAGCAAAGAAGTTCCCTCGTTCCCCCTCCCATCGGTTGTCGCGACTGCCGATCCCCGCATACTGTTCCTCTGCGATCACTGCAACGGGTGCAGAGAACTCACCGTTTTGCAGCGCCTCTACCAAATAGGTCTGGGTAGAGGGGAGTCTATGAAAAGAGTGTATCTCCAACTTTCAAGCCCCTCCCCACACAGTAGGCTTTGGCATGCATCGGTTTTTTCCCGGCAGGTTGCAGTGTGCCTACCTTCAAACTGCCCTTGCCGCACCCAATCACCACATCATCACCTTCAAACGCGAGTATCTCAAACGGTGTATGTCTCTTCTCTTCTTCCATAAGAGCGATATTGTCCATTTTCGTGCCATTGGCAGCAAACACTCCAGGCCACCCTTCAAACGCACGGTATTTGTTATAGACCTCTGTTGCATCGTTGCAGTCGATCTCTCCGTCACTCTTCTTGATCTTTCTGCACAACGTCGCCTGAGCATCATCTTGAGGCTGGGGTACGATGTCGTTAAACGCTCTCAATGTAGAGAGGGTCACTTCACAGGCATCGCAAGTGAGCCGATCCATCAATGCGTGCAGACGCATATCGGGAGGAATCACAAAGACTCTCTTTTCCAGAATATCTCCCGTGTCAAGCCCCTCCTCCATCAGCATCGATGTCACCCCCGTCTCCTTGTCTCCGTTAAGCAGAGACTGTTGCACAGGAGAGGCACCGCGGTACTGCGGTAAGAGCGAAGCATGCAGGTTGATACAGGGTGCGATATCGAGAATACTCTTGGGCAAAAGCTGTCCGAAAGCCGCCACGACGATGAAGTCCGGTCTGGCGTCTTGGATCGCTTCTTTTACGCCCTCATCGCTCAAACGGTTTGGCTGAAGTACAGGTATACCGTGCTCTTGGGCAAGTACTTTCACCGGTGGCGGGGTCAGCACCTTTTTACGTCCGACAGGTCTGTCCGGCTGGGTTATTACAAGCCGCACATCCATATCGTCTGCTTCTATCAGTGTTCGAAGAATCTCCGCCGCATAATGCGGCGTTCCCATATAGACGATCCTCTTTTGCATATCATACTTCCTTCCGGGTGGTAAAGAGTGTACCGCCTCTATGCTC
>JAJRRK010000041.1 GCA_024279555.1 Campylobacterales bacterium | reverse complement strand
TCCATCAACACACGACCGCCAAAGACCGACTGAAAGCCGTCTCTGAAGGTCGTGTCCATTACATCAATATATTTTTTAGCCATTTAGAAACCTTGTTTACGATTTGTTTTTACGAAATTCCGCAATTGCCGCTACGATCGCCGCTACATGATGTGCATCATCCTGTGTCGCTGCAGATTGGGGAGAAGAAGTCGGCACCTCCGGTGCTTTTTCGGGGAAGTACTTGTTGATGATCTTTGCCTGCAACTTCATTACCTGAACCAGGACAATGAGGAAGACAAATACGATCAGCATACCAAGCACCATGAACTTGAGGGCTTCGCCTACGAGTGTATATTCCATGTGGTCACCTTATGATTTGGTTTACAAATTTTAAAACAGTTTAGCTTGAGTGTAGTTAAAATGTTACCAATTACCGACGCTTTTTCCGACGATGGGAATTTCGCGTACTCTTTTGTTCATTTTCGTAACTCTCAAGCATCTCATCGACTGTATGCTGATCGAATCCGATCTGGCTTCCCACATTGTGCTGTTCTCTGTCAATCATGACCGAGACAAGCTTCTCCAAAAGCAGTTCCCTGTCCATATCTCCCAGCGCATCAATAATGCGCTGGGCTTCACTGTGCACAGGTAGAGCACGGATCTCGTCTGCGATGTACTCCACACTTGCATCATCCAGCCCCTCTCCGCCCTGAATTGTCGCCAGACGCATCTCGGCACCCACCTCTTTTTGGATACGCTGCAGCTCTCTGAACTCCTCGGTGGTCACCAGAGTGATCGCCTGTCCACTCTTGCCCGCACGACCGGTACGCCCAATGCGGTGCACATAGCTCTGAGGGTCGAAAGGAATATGGTAGTTAAAGACATGGGTCACGTCCTTCACATCCAGTCCCCTTGCAGCGACATCAGTGGCAACCATGATCTTGCTCTCCCCTCTTCGGTAGGCTTTGATCACCACTTCTCGGTCCTGCTGCTCCAGGTCACCGTGCAGTCCCGAAGCGTTGAAGCCAAGTGCCTGCAGATGTTCGGTCAGCCTGTCCACCTCACGCTTCATACGGCAAAAGATAATACATTTGTTGATCTCTTCGGTCTCAAGCAGTTTGACGATCGCATCGTCGCGCTGATTCTCGTTGATGACATAGTAGCGCTGATCGATCACATTGTTGGTCGTATCTTCATCACCTACAACCGAAATAAACTCCGGCTGGTAGAGAATGTGGTTGGCAAGTTCCTTGATGGGTTCAGGCATGGTCGCCGAAAATAACAGTGTTTGGCGGTTTTGAGGGATATATTCGAAGATCTCCTTGATCTCATCGAGAAATCCCATATCGAGCATCTCGTCCGCTTCATCGAGTACGACGATCTCCGGGTTGAGCACATCGATCTTCCCTTTACGGTAGAGGTCTTTCAACCGCCCCGGTGTGGCTACAACAATCTGCACCCCTTTGTGGATCAGTGCGATCTGACGACCGTATCCTACGCCCCCATAGACAGTCAGCGTCCTAATACCCGCAAAACGCCCAAGATGATAGAGCTCATCACTCACCTGTGTGGCAAGTTCTCGCGTGGGGGTGATGACCAATGCACGTTCTATCTCCCCTCTGGCGAGTTTATCCATCATCGGCAGACCGAATGCCGCGGTCTTTCCTGTCCCCGTATGTGCCTGCGCCACAAGGTCACGCCCTTCCCGAATGATCGGTATCGCCATCTCCTGAATGGGGCTTGGTTCCTTAAATCCTGCGATCTTCACGCCTTTGGCGATGTCGCGGTGAAAGTTGAATTCTTGAAATTTCATTGTCTTCCTTTGGATAGACACAGGGGTCTATCCCTACAAAAATTTTCGTCCAAAAATCATTTTGAACTTAACAGAAACTCCCAAAAGAGGTTCGATAAATTCAATATAAATGCCCGTAGGGGGCGAATATAGGGGTCTGCCCCTACAGCATCAACAACAGGATCACCCCAAACACGATCCGATACACCCCGAACGCTACAAAAGTGAAACGCTGCAAGAACGCCAAAAAAAGTTTGATGGTCGCATAGGCAACCACAAACGCGACCACGAAACCGATGAGAAACGCCACCCAGTTCGCATCGGCGAACTCCCGGTAGTGTTTGAGCAGGTCGTAGCCGCTCACTGCCGCCATCACCGGAATAGCCAGCAAAAAGCTGAACTCTGCCGATGCCTTTCTGTCCAGCCCGACAAGCAGTCCGCCGATGATGGTCGCCCCTGCCCTGCTTGTACCAGGCACCAGCGAGAATATCTGCGCGATCCCTATCCAAAGCGCCTGCTTGTAGGATGTCTTCTCCACATCTTTGATATGTGTCTCTTTCTCACGATAAAAATACTCTACAATCAAAAAAATGACCCCGCCGACAATAAACATCCACGCTACGGTCTGGACATTGAAGAGGGTCTTGATCTGGTCTTTGAAAATGAAGCCGACAACGGCAAGGGGGAGAAATGCGACAAAGAGCTTCATCCAGAGGTCTATCTTCTTGAAGGTGATCTTCTCTCTGTAGATCAGCATGACCGCCATGATGGCGGCAAACTGTATGATGACCTCATAGGCTTTGGTCAGATCGTTCTCCGCCACACCGAGAAACTTCGATGCGACGATCATGTGCCCCGTGGAAGAGATGGGCAGGAACTCCGTAAAACCCTCGATGATCCCGATGATCACCGCCTGAAAAATATCCATGTATCAATTCCTTTGGAATTGAAGTGAAGAGTGAAGCGTGAAGCGTGAAGCGTAAGATAAACATATCCCGCTCAACACTCATCGCTCAATACTCATCGCTTCGCTTATATCATCCTGCTGAAGTAACTCTCGTCCTTCTGTAGCAGTGCCTGCGGCGTGCCGCTGTCTGTGACTTCACCGTTTTCGAGCACATAAATGTACTCGGCACTTTTGATGGTGCTGAGTCTGTGCGCAATAGTAATGACCGTTTTAGGTCGCAAAAAGTCATGCAGCGCCTCAAAGAGCTTCGCTTCGGTATGTACATCGAGCGCAGAGGTGGACTCGTCAAAGATGACCACCTCGGGATCTGCCAACACCATCCGCGCAATGGCGACCCGCTGCCGCTGTCCGCCGCTGAGCTTGACCCCGTCTTTGCCGACAAGGCTCTCAAGCCCATGTTCCAATCTGTCGATAACCTCACCCAGCTGCGCGATCTCAATGGCTCTTTTTATCGCCTCCTGAGGGTAATCATTGCCAAGCGTCAGATTAAAACGCATTGTATCATTAAAGAGTTTAGGATGTTGCAATATCAGATAAATATGTTTCCGTATCGTCGAAAGTTTCAATGCATGATTTGAAACGCCGTTGTAGCGTATCTCACCCTCTTTGAACGGATAGAAGCCGTTGATAATGTTCGCCAAGGTGGTCTTGCCACTGCCGCTGGCACCGACAATGGCGACTTTGGAGGCAGGCTTGATATGCATATTGATATTTTTTAGTATGTATTCTTTCTCCCTGTAGGAAAAAGAGAGATTATCTATCTCTATCTCCACACTCTTCGTCTCGGTGAAAGGGTTTTTGGTCTCTACCACCGAAGGTTCACATTCCATAGTAAAGATCGTATTGATGCGTTTGCATGCCGCCCGTGCCGTAGAGAGCGTGTACTGGAAGTTGATCAGATCCTGCGTTGGCGAGACCATCACCCACAAGTAGGAGAAGATCGCCAGCATCAATCCCACGGAGAGATCCGAATAGGCAACGGCTAAAATACTCACAGCACGGAACACTTCGTATCCTGAGAGGAAGATCAAGTAGGAGAGCTTCACCGCCGCATCGCTCTTGTACCCGTAATTGGCGGCATGTCTCTTGAGCGCTTCAGCCCGCCGCTTCACTGTGTCAAAAAAGTAGGTTTCTTTATTTGCTGCGCGTATCTGGTGAAACAGTTCCAGCGTCTCACTCAAGGCGGACTGAAACATCTCCACAGCTTTGTTCTCCTCTTTCTTGAGCCTGCCGATGTTGCGCGAAAGCTTGACGGTAAAGAGTACTACTATAGGATTGGTCAGCAAAATGAAGAGCGCCAACTGCCAGTGTATCCAGAGCAGAACGACTGAAGAGAAGAACAGAATGAGACCCGAGACGATCAGCTTGGAGATGGTGGTACTGACAAAGCCGTCAATGGTCTCCACATCGGTCACCAGTTTGGAGGTCACCGCCCCTACCCGCATCATCTCGTACTCTTTGAGCGATACTTGCTTGAGATGTTCGAGTAGTTTCTCACGAAGCCCATAAGTGATATTTTTTGATATAAAAACAAATATGCGTGTCTGCCAGATGGACAGTATTGTGCTCAATAACCGTAAGAACAGGATGAAGACCAGTATCCCGAACACATACCCTTTGGTATCTGTCTGCCAAATGTGTGTAGAGATCCACGAGATGAAATGATGGTCTTTTCCAAGGAGAAGTTCATCAACGATGATGGGAATCAAAAGCGGGATCGTCACCACCAAAAGTGTGGCGGCAATGGCGATAATATTACCTAATATGAGTTGTTTTTTGTAGCTAAGGAGCTGATCAATAATCGACTTGATCGTACATTTCTCAGACAAACTTGAGTATCTCCCGCAGGTCTTTCTCATCAACGCAGTGTGTCGCCGCTTCTTTGAGCACCGGCTTGGCACAGAACGCCACGCGGGTATCGGCATGGGCGAACATACTCAGGTCGTTGGCGCCGTCGCCGACGACGAGGGTGTTTTCCCTGTCGATCCCCAGCAGCTTCTGCACACGGACGATCATATCGCCTTTGGCATCGGAGTACATCATCTCACCCCCTACCCGGCCGGTCAATATGCCGTTTTCATCATGCAAAAAGTTGGAAAAGTCCGCATCAATGCCGAGTTTTTCACAGGCGGGTTTGGTCGCATTGCGAAAACCGCCGGAGAAGCACACAACCGTGTAACCTCTCTCTTTGAGCCCTGCGACCACTTCGGCAGCACCGGGCATCATGGGCAGGTCGGCACAGATGGCATCGACCTTGGACTTCTCCAGTCCTTCAAGCAGTGCCACGCGTGCCACCAGCGACTTGAAGAAATCAAGCTCTCCCGCCATCGCCCGTTCGGTGATGGCAGCCACCTGCTCTTCCAAACCCAGCGGTTTTGCTAAAAAGTCGATGGTCTCACCATCCATCAGCGTCGAATCGAAATCAAATACGGCAAGTTTGCACATTTATAGATACCTCTATGCATTATTTGGATAGAATTATAGCCAATTATTCCAATAGAAACGAGAGAGAAATGTTCGAAACATTCTGCGATTTTTTATGCAACGAGACCAAAAAGTTCATTACCGTCGAGGTCAATCCACCCCACGGCGCTTCACTTGACGGTATCATCGAAAAGATACGCAAATACAATCTGCATGAGAAGGTCAGCGGATTCTCCTGCACCGACAACCCGCTTGCCAAACTCAAGATGAGCGGGGTGCTCTCTGCCATCAGATTGCAGCAGACTTTCGGCAAGCCGGTACTGGCGACTATGAGTATGCGTGACAAGAACAAACTCTCGCTTCAGTCCACCCTGCTGGGAGCCAATGACTTCGACCTACGCTGCATCCTTGCGCTTACGGGCGATCCTGCCAAATACTCAGACCAACCTGAGGTCAAAGGGGTACTTGAGCGCGACTCGACGCTGCTTTTGAGCATCATCTACCATCTTAACAACGGGGTGGACTACTCCAACAAACCGCTTAACCCCGCTCCCAAACCCATCTACCCGTTTGCGGTGAGCAACAGCTACGCCAAAGATATGAAAAAGCTGCAAAAGCGCATGATCAAAAAGCTCAACTACGGCGCGCGCGCCATCATCACCCAGCCGGTATACGATCTAGAAAACGCCAAAGAGCTACTCGCGCTCTTTGAAGAGGCCAAAGAGATCAGCATACGCGACACCGCCAAAGAGGCGCAGTTGGTACTGGGACAGTTCCCCATCGTGCGTGCCCGCACCGCCAACTTCATCGACGACAAAGTACCGGGTATCTCCGTTCCCAAAGCGATCATCGACGAGATGAACCTTGCCGCGATGGACGGAGAGGAGAAAGAGCAGGAGGTTGGATTTGCCCTCTCCAAACGCATCTTTGACGAGATGATGGATCTGCACGGTAAAGTACACCTGATGACCCACAACCGTTTTGATTTGTGTGCAGAACTTATTGGATAACACCCATACACTTTTTGTTTACACACCTAACATAGGGGCAAAAACCAATTCCATCTATTCTATATTAAACTTCATCCGTTATACTTCCAAGAAAATAATTAGGATAGAAAATGTCTGAATTAAAAAAGTTCCGTATTATCAACAAAATAGAAGGGTACTCCTACCTGATACTGCTCTTTATTGCCATGCCGCTCAAATACGCCATGGGGTACCCTGTTGCGACAAAGATCGCAGGCATGATACACGGGCTGCTCTTCATCGCCTTTGTCTACCAACTTTTTGAAGCCAAAAGCGAGATGCAGTTCGACACAAAAGAGACCGTGATCTACTTCATCCTTTCACTCGTTCCTTTTGGATCGTTCTACACCGACAAAATGCTTAAGCAGAAGTACACAGCCGCACTTGAGCGCGTTCAGGCGTAATCACTGCCACCACACATCCCCCGCTATGAGCACACCGTAGCGAGCTCCCTTCGCTGCGGCGACGATGACAACAAACTGTTTGAAGTCATAACGTAATACCCCGGCAAGAAATGTCAGGGGATCACCGATGATCGGCATCCAGCTTAGCAACAACACCCAGCCGCCCCACTTCTCAAAACGGTGATGTGCATGCTGCATTTTTGCTTTTGACAGATAGCCTTTTGCTTCCAGATAGCTCTCCCCTTTCAGTCCCAGCCAGTAGTTGAGCACAGAGCCCAAAGTGTTGCCTGCTGTCGCCGTAAGCCAGAGCACAAAGGGCGCATACCCCTGTGAGAGTTCGTAAAGCAGCAGCGCTTCGCTGCCCATCGGAAAGAGCGTTGCGGAGATGAATGCGGCAAGAAACAGGCTAATATAGCTCATTTACGCCTACGAAAACGATCTCCCCTGATTTGACCACACCACCCTGTTTTTGGCACGCCAAAGAAGGCAGAGAGAGATACTTGCCGATCACCCGTGCCTGATGGAAATGTCCCTCAATGACCAAATCAACCCCGGCATAGTGTGAGAGGATCGCCTCTGCCCGCACCTCAAAGTGTTCAAACTTTCGGCAGATATGCTTTTGGGAGAGCTTTGCCATGCGGTGGTCAATGATCGCTTTTTCAAAGGGTCGAAGCAGTGTCAGCGTCACAGGGTTTCGCAACGCTTTGCAGTAGAGCTCGTACCCTACCCCGGTTTCATACCTGTCACCGTGAGAGATACCGACTTTTTTCCCTGCCAAATCACACAAGAGCGGCTGCTGCGCTCTGCTGTAAACATGCATATCGGGAAAAATCGGTTTCAGGCAGAAGTCGTGATTGCCCTCGAAGTAGTGGATCTCCATTGTCTGAGAGAGTTCCTGCAGCAGCGTTATCGCCTCTTTGGAGAAGGTTTGGATGTAGTCGTTGTATCCAAAGAGTAGGTCAAAGTTGTCACCCATCAAAAAGAGTTGCGGGGTAACGATCTCTTTGCTTTTGAGTTTTTGCAGAAGTGTTAGAAATTCCTCTCCATGGTGGGGATAGTGGGAGTCGGCGATAAAAAGTGCTTCTTCCACAATTATCAATTCTCCACTTTTCATCATCAATCTTCAATCCGATCATTTACGGGACATAAGCGATCGTAGGCAGTCCCATACCTTCGTCATATCCGCACATAAGGTTAGCTGCGGCGAGCGCCTGTGAACTTGCACCCCGCAGAAGGTTGTCGATGGCGGAGCTGACAAAGAGTGCATTGCCATTCACCGCAGCATAGATGTCGCAAAAGTGTGTCCCCGCTGTGCTTTTGATGTCAACAGGCTTTTCTCTGATGCGAATAAACGGGTCGTTGGCGTAGGTCTCTTTGAGTACCATCAGTGGGTCGATGTCCGCTTTGAGCGTGGCATAGACACTGACCAACTCGCCCCGTGTGGCGGGAATGAGGTGCGGCACGAAGTTCACCTGCATTTTAGCCCCGTGGATCTTTTCGATCTTCTCGGCGATCTCTGGTGCATGACGGTGTTTGAGCGGGTTGTAGGCGAAGATATTGTCGTTAATGGTCACAAAATGGGTCGTCTCGCTCAGCTTCTTTCCTGCACCGCTTACGCCTGACTTGGCATCGACAAAAAGCGGTGCAGAGGTATCGAGGTAGGGAACAAACGGCAAGATGCCCAGCAGTGTCGCCGTGGGGTAGCACCCCGGTCCTGCGGCAAGGTTGGTGTTTTTGAGTTCGTCGCGGTAGTACTCGATGAGCGCATAGACGGACTCGGGCAAATGGGCTTTGTCCTCATGCGCACAGTAGTGTGCTTCGTAGGTGTCAAGTTCCAGACGGTAGTCCGCAGAGAGATCGACCACCTTGAGCCCCGCTTCGATGAGATGCTTCGCAAAGCCCATGGAAGCCTTGTGCGGCAGCGCCAAAAAGACCAGATCACAGTGCTTGATAACACTGTCGACATCTGCCTTCTCCACAGACATCGTCACCACACCCTCCAGTGAGGGGTGAAGCTGTTCTATGGTGGTATCACCCTGTGTCGTTGCCAGATAGCTCAACTCAAAACCCGGATGCGATATGAGCATCTTAACGAGTTCCAAGCCGGTATATCCACTGGCTCCGACAACACCTACTTTTACCATGACTGTTTCCTTTTGTTATCTATGTGGTCGGTAAACCGACCCTACCGCTTATTGTCTATTGGTCGGTCAACCGACCCTACAACCAATCAAAGCATTGCACAAGCAATGCATACCACAATTCCTCACTCCTCACTCCTCACTCTTCACGCTATCTTCATGGTCGGTAAACCGACCCTACTCTTCACTTTTAAGAGTGATCTCTTCATACAACACCTCTTCGATGTCGTACGACTTCCTGCCGCTTGGGAGGGTCAGCTCTACTTCATCGCCCTCCTCTTTGCCGATGAGTGCCCGCGCCATAGGCGACTGAAATGAGATGAGTCCCCGTTCAGGCTGTGCTTCCATGCTGCCGACGATAGTGTATTTGAGCTCTTCTCCACTCTCTTGACAGGTCAGGCAAACTGTCGAACCGAAGCTGACGCGTTCATGTGCCAATGTTGAGGGATCCACCACCTGCGCGCGCCCTATAATGTCGGTCAGCTCTGCAATACGCGCTTCCATTAGCCCCTGCTTCTCTTTGGCGGCATGATACTCGGCATTCTCTTTGAGGTCACCCAACTCTCTGGCTTCGTCGATCACCTTGGCAATCTTGCCTCTTTCATGGGTTTTAAGCTGCTCAAGCTCCTCAGAAAGCTTCACATAGGTCTCTTTTAGCATCGGCTCTTTTTGCACGAGTGCTCCTTTTGTTGATTTCATTTTCAAATTGGTAATTATTATACCAAAAGTATGTTATGTATCGTTATATCGTGGGGGATATCGTGTT
>JAJRRK010000040.1 GCA_024279555.1 Campylobacterales bacterium | reverse complement strand
TTTTAAAAAAGTGCAAAAATTAAATCTCAAATAGACGTTGATTTGTTTACTTATATTTGGTTGTCAAAGATCACTCACTTCACACTCTCTCAACCCACTCGGTTAAGGTCTCTGTGTTTGTGGACGCGTATTATAGCACCGAATCTCTCTGTTGTCAAGGGGTTTTTGAGTTTTTGTGGAAATTTGTGGGAAATTTTTTAATACTTACATTATATATGTTTTTTAGCGCATATAAATGTTATCAGCTTCATTGATATTGATAGAGCTGTGCTATCAGCTATTGAGTTGAATTCTGTTATGATGTTTCAAATGAAGAAAGGAAAATAGGAAATAGAAAAATAATAAAGTATAAGGTTATGGAAAAGCAGAGGTACATCACTGTACCTCTATAGATTGTGTTGAAGATATTACTCGATTGGCTCTGCTTTTTTAACGTCGTAAAGAATATCATCCATTGGGTGACGATACATTGGCATTGCCAGTCTTTTCTCATCAAGTACGTGTCCAATGAAGCCAATGGAACGTCCAACGATAAAGAAGGCATTGAGTGTACCGGATTCGATGAACTCATCGATCTCTGTCTCTGAATACCCCAGTGCTCTCCACATATCGACCATGAGGATACCGATTGTACCATCCACATTGAGGATCAGGTTCTCTTTTTTGGATGTAGTCAGCGCTTCTACCGTTCTTGCATAATCAAGAAGCGGTGTAGCAGGAAAGCTCTCAGCTGCATAGTCCATGAGACCCTTGACACGAAGGTCAGGGTTTTTCAGGGACTTGATACGGTGACCAATACCCGGAATAGGGACCCCTTCTTTCTTCATATAGCTGAGGAACTCTTTGGGTGAAAGGTCGTTGTCGTCCGCATACTTGAAGTATTTAGCCGCACCGTCGATCGCTCCGCCGAATCTTGGTCCGATAGTCAGAAGACCGGTTACAAGTGACTCAACAACTGACTTTCCTGCTCTGGCTGTGACTTTTGCATTGTGTGCACCGGAAACTGCCGGTCCATGGTCTGCAACTGTTTTGATGACAGTCTCAATAAAGTCTGTTGCCCACTTCGGATACTGTTTTTTGAACCAGAGAAGAGAGATAACATCGCCGATCCCTTTTCCTGTACTTGGAAGCGCAACAGAAGAGATAGGGAATCCTGCATATGTTGCCTCTTCACCCCTGTCATCAGAGATCGTACAGATGAACTGCTTCGGTCTTCTGTATGCAGGAATCTTATTAATCTCAGGCTCAGGAATATCCTGAATAATACCTTCTGCATGCAACTCTTTGTATACACCATTAATGACTTCCGGAAGATCATTAAATGATGCAGGAACATGAATACCTGCTTCTTTCATCGCTCTGTTCTTCGCCTCAGCTGTCTCTCTGTCATCATTTGCCGATGCACCAGCGTGACCAAACTGGACACCACTGTCATAGTATTTCGCGATCGTACCGATACACCATGCGATGATAGGCTTCTTGATCTTGCCTGACTTGACCGCTTCGATCACCTTGTACTCTTCTGTTCCTCCTACTTCACCAAGAAGAACCATATATTTGACATCCGGGTTCTCTTCCATTCTAAGCAGGTTGTCAATGAATACGGAACCGACAAATCTATCACCACCGATTGCTACACCTTCGGCAATACCGTCAGCGTTGATCGCAATGATATTTGACAATTCGTTGAAAAGACCACCTGAACGTGTTACAAGACCGCATGAACCTGCTCTGTGAAGCTTGGAATTGATAATATTGTCAATCGTACCACCAATGTTTGCAATCTTGAACGCACCCGGAGCGATCGCACCTACCGTTGCAGGGCCGATGACCGTTACACCGAGCTCTCTTGCTTTGGCATTCATGCCACGCGCCAATCTCTCAGGGATACCCTCTGCGGTGATCATAATCGTCTTGAATCCGCCGATCTCAAGTGCTTCCATCGTAACATCGTAAGCTGTTCTAAACGATGCAAAGTTAAGCAGTACATCCGCCTGAGGCTGTGCTGCCTTTGCTTCCGCAGTTGACTTGTAAATCGGTACCATGATCTCGTCCGCACCCCAGAAGAACTTTTCGAACTTGTTCCCTGAAGTGGGTGCAACAATCGCCGCTACAGATGGGGTCTCTCTCTTGATCACATAGTCATAATCCAGCATTCTCTGGATCGCAGTCTTGTTGTTGTTCCAAAAAATCGCTTGTGTATCTTTAGTAAATAGTTTTGACATTCTTTTCTCCCTACTTCTCTTCTAGTGCCATACGTACGATATCTGTTACATGAGTTTCCGGTCCGTATACTTCGATAGGAATCTCCAGTCTATCTGCCGCCTCTTTAATGTCTTTGAGACCTTTTTCATAGTTTGGTCCGCCACGTCTTACATATACTCTTACACCGACCTCTTTCATCTTGTCCGCGTACTCTTCGAAGGCCTGAATGATCCCGGTGAATGTTTTGGCAACATCGGTGAAGTTCGCGATCGCACCACCGATGATGAGGATCTTGTCACGTCCTTTGGGATCTTTCTCTCTTGTCATCAGATCAAGGATAGTCTCGGCATAGAACTTGGTCTCGCCGGTTGTTGGTCCACCGGAGTATTCCCCATAATTGGCAAGATCATCAATACCTGCAAAGTCTGCGATGGTATCGGCATAAACAACTGATGCACCACCACCGGCAACCATCGTCCAGATACGTGCTTCAGGCTTGAGCAGTGTCAATTTGAGCGATGCACCTGTCTTGGCATCTGCCTCTTCGATCGCTTCGACTTCAGGAGACTTCGCTTCCATACCGAAGGCTGTCGGGTACTCGATGTCACCCCAGTGATCTACCATCATGAATCCGGCAGTATCGTCAAGTTTCGCGACCATATCAAGAAGCTCTACGTTGTTGCCTTGGAGCACGAACGGGTTGATCTCGAGATAGGCGAAGTTGAGCTCTCTGTAGGCTTTGAAGAAACCAATAGCGAACTCTGCAAATGCTTCTTTGTCCTCAGGCTTTACATCAGCAGGAATGTTTTCTCTGATCTTTGCTTCGATCTCCTCTTCGGTAGCGGTAATAGGGAATGCAACTTCAGTCACTTTTTCATCCCAACCCTCTTCTACTTCCATACCACCTTCAGCGGACATATAGAGAACATCTTCGTCACCGACGACTGTTGCAGAGATGTAGTACTCTTCACTCTGATCATGCGGTGTGAATGGCTCAACGATAAAGTGTGTCAGGTAATCTTCAGAAGGCTCACCGGTCGGTGTGTCACCATCAAAAGAGAAGTATACCTTCTGTTTCTCGGCTCTTTTTTCATCAATCCACTTTGCAGCATCTTCAAGGGTAACATCACCCGGTTTGTTCACTTTAAAAAGAACCAGTCCGTTCTTTCCTCTCTTACCAAAAAGCATATCCGGCTTCGCAACGAGCGGCTTCTCTGCCAACCAAGGGTATGTGGTCTTCGCAGCCTCTCTCAGTTCATCACCGGTTTGAACCAGTATCGTCTGATACGGGTAGTTGAAGTTTGGAAAATAAACATCCCAATGTCTTGCCAAGATCGACTTGGCATCGTACTCTCTAATCGCTTTTTGAGCCATCAAGTTCTCCTTTAATTTTGTTCCCTAAAGTGTAGCATGCAGTTGTTTTAAGTTTCGTTTCGGTAATCAAAACGATAAGAAATGTCTAAATATTGTGTATTTTAGAAACAATTTACAGGACTACTTCGCCACTGTACATAGAGCAATACCATAATAACGCAATTGCAGTGCCGTCCGACCTTCCGCATCGTAACACCTTACCCCTCTTGCCTTTAATGATCCAGCCAATTCATAGGGTGCGTAAACACGTGCGGCAAAGTGTCTGCCTTTCTCTTTAGCCATATCATAGAGTAGCCGGTTGAATATGATCGCCGCATCAGAAACGACCAGCACGGCAATGACAACATAAAAGGCTTGCAGATAGCGTTTTTGAAATTGTGGGAGGCGAACGCGGAGGCTCTGCCTGAAGACATCGACCATAGCAATGGTTGAGATCATCACATACGGTGCGAAATCGGTGATATAGACTTTTTGTCGCAAGGACAACAGTAGTGAGACGGCCAATGCAGTAAAGGAGATGTACCACATCAGGGTTTTCTTCCCGCGTAGTAAAATACGGTACATTGTATAGAAAAAATAGAGGAACAACAGCGGGGAAAAGACCGCGGCATAAAGTCCGAATATTTCAAGAAAGTGTCCGGAGGGACGGCCGCCTATTTCGATACCTTTGGCAAGATAGAGCGATGCGACGATAAAAGCGGTAGAGACGATCATCAATGGCTTGTCTTTGTAGCGTATGGCGTAAAAAAGCAGAGCAATAAAAAAGATAACGGAGGCTTCATGGATAAAAAAGAGTGCTAACATCACCAAAGGCAAAACAATGTAGTGTTTCCGTTCATACAACAGCACAAAGAAAAGTACCAATGCCAATACGATGATCCCTACATTCGCCAGTGTCGTTGCTGTCAATATGCCCGGAAGAAACATAAAAAGTGCAGTAGAGAGATAGACATCTTCCCGTTTGGGGAAATAGCGTTGGTTCAACTCATAAAAGATACGCAAACTCAAAAATGCAAAAAGAAGAAAGAAGATGCGTAAGCCCAGAAATCCGGGTATCATGCTGTTTCCCCACTGCATCAGAAGCGATACGATCCCCATATCGTCATAGAGATTTTTCGCTTCATGCGGGGTAATGGGAGTGGTCGATGCAAGAAAGAAAGAGGAAACGATATAGAGGAAAAGAAGCGTGAGAAAATGTGCTTTTTTCATGCTTCAATTTCCCAAATCTAAAGTTTCAAAAAGTTATCGAGCATCTCATGCCCGTATTCGCTCATGATCGACTCGGGATGGAACTGTACTCCATAGACCGGTTTGTCTTTGATCTGCAAAGACATGATCTCATCGTCATCTTTACTGTGAGAAGTGGCGATGATGTGATCGGGCAGATTCTCTTTGTTCACAGTCAAAGAGTGATACCGTGTAGCACGAAACGCTTCGGGCAGTCCGTTAAATATCGGCGTTTGGGCATCTATCTCCACCTGCGAAGTTTTTCCGTGCATCATATTTTTGGCACGGATCACTTCCCCTCCGAATGCCTGCGCGATACTCTGATGCCCCAGGCAGATCCCGAAAATCGGTGT
>JAJRRK010000039.1 GCA_024279555.1 Campylobacterales bacterium | reverse complement strand
GGCACGGACATATATTCTCCACTCATATAAAGTCCAATAAATCCTCCAATCAAAGCCAAAGGGACATTGACCAGTACGATCACTGCCTGCTTAATGGATCCGAAGGAAACAAACAGAAGGATAAATACCAAAAAAAGCGATAAAGGTACAATAATCGCCAGTCTTGCTGCTGCACGCTGCTGATTTTCAAACTCGCCTCCATAAGCAAGATAATACCCTGCGGGAAGCTTCAGTGTTTTACTGATTTTCTCTTTAGCTTCCTCAACAAAACTGACAAGATCCCGCCCCTCTACATTAGATTGGACGATCGTTTTTCTGTATCCGTGTTCATGCTCTATCTGTACGGGACCAGAAGAGGAAACAAACTCCACAAGAGTACTTAGAGGAACAGCGTTTCCATTGGGCAGCGGGTAGTAAAGGTGTTTGACCTTTTCAAGGGAATTCTGTACATACTTGCCTCCCTTGACCACCAGAGGAATGCGCCGCATCCCCTCCTGTATGATCCCCGAATCCACGCCGGTTATCATCATTTTCAAAAAATGGTTGACTTCATCCTGACTGATGCCATAGTATGCCATGACCTTTTTCTTGAACTTCAACTCAAAATACTCGATCCCTTCGTTGGCTTTCTTGTACACATCGCTACTTCCGGGGATCTCTTCCAGTATACCTTTGATCTTCTGGGCAATCTCCTCGATCTTTTTATTGTCTTCACCAAAAACAGCAATCGCAAGATCACCTCGCACCCCCGTAAGCATTTCAGAAACACGCATCTCTATAGGCTGTGTAAAACTGTACTCTATCCCAACGAACTGATCGAGCACTTTACGGATTTCATTGATAACATACTCCTTTGAAGGCTCTCGCCACTGTGACTTTGGCTTAAGCACCAAAAAGGTGTCCGTATCATTCAGGCCCATTGGGTCAAGTCCCAATTCATCGCTTCCTGTTCTGGCAATGATCTCTTTGATCTCAGGCACAGAAGATAGCAATTTTTTTTGTATTTTCAGATTCATCTTCAAACTCTCTTCAAGTGAGATGGAAGGTAGCATTTCCACACCAATAATAATACTGCCTTCATCCATAGTAGGCATAAAGGTCTTACCGGTCTTTTCAGCCAGATAAAGCGATCCTGCAAACAGCACCAATACTACTGCAATCGTTGCTTTGGCATGTTTCATGCAGTAATTGAGTACGGGACGATACCCCTTGGTCAATTTTCGTACAAGCCAAGACTCCTTGTCCGGTCGCTTTTTCAAAATGAATGAACTCAACACCGGTATCATGGTGAGTGCCAACACCAGTGAGGAGAAAAGCGCAAAAATAATACTCAAAGCTACAGGCCGAAACAGTTTTCCTTCCAATCCTTCAAGTGAAAGAAGCGGCATAAAGACGATAATGATAATAAGTACCCCGGTAATGATGGAGGGAGCCATCTCAACGGTTGCCTCATAAATAATATGCAGTTTGTTCTGCCTTTGCCGTTTCGGATTACCCAGCTCCGCAGTGATATGCTCTACAACTACCACGGCAGAATCCACCAAGATACCAATGGCAATTGCCAAGCCTCCAAGACTCATCAAGTTTGCCGTCAATCCAAAGTACTGCATCGCCATGAAACTCATCAAAAGAGCAAAAGGCAAAATGAGCGCTACGGAAACCGCCGAAGCGATATTTCCCAGCATCAACAGTAGAATAACCATAATCAGTACAACCGCCTCATACAGTGCTTTTTTAACCGTATCGGTCGCTAGATTCACCAACTCGGATCGATCATAAAAAATATCTATCTTCGTACCATTTGGAAGCATTGATTCGATCTCTTTAAGCTCCTTTTTGACCTTGTTGAGCACAATAGCGGTATTGATTCCTTTGAGTCCGAGTACCAGCCCTTCAACCGCTTCACCTTCTCCGTTCTTGCTGACAAATCCTGCCCGTGTCAAATGTCCAAAATGTACAGTGGCAACATCCCCAATGGTGATCACGCTGTCACCACTTTTGGAAACAGGTAATGTCTCGATGTCATGGATCGTTTTAAGTCTTCCGACACTTCGTACCAAAATACTCTCAACTCCTTGTGAAACACGACCTGCGCCGTCATTCTTATTGTTCTTTTCAAGCACGTCAAATATCTCTTCAAGCGTCACCCCTTTGGCACGCATCTTCATGAGATCAGGTACGACCTCATAGGTCTTGACCTTTCCTCCAAGGGCATTGACTTCCGCCACACCGCTAATAGAGCGCAGTTTTGGCGCAATGACCCAATCAAGCAGTGTTCGCTTCTCTTCCAGTGAAAGGACATCCGACTCGATGGTAAACATCAAAATATCGCTCAAAGGGGTCGAAATAGGAGCCAATCCACCGGAAATATTGGCAGGAAGCTCCCCTTTAATATCGGAAAGACGCTCTGAAACCTGCTGTCTCGCCCAATAGATATCGGTACCGTCCTCAAAGTCTATCGTAATATCCACCAAACCGTATTTGGTCGTTGAACGCATCATTGTTTCATGTGGAATACCCACCATTTTGGTCTCGATAGGTACCGTAATGCGTGATTCGACCTCTGCTGGCGTCATTCCGTTGGATTTCATGATGATCTTCACCTGTGTAGGAGAGATATCGGGGAAAGCATCAACCGGCAACTCATTGTAAGACTTGATCCCCAGCCCTAGTATAACCAACGCCAACAGAGAGAAAAAGAGTCTCTGCCCCAGTGCAAAACTGATGATCTTATTCATTTTCAGCACCCATCAGGTTCTTAAGAATTGCGACTGAGTTGACAGCAATCTCATGCTTCAACCGCGGGGACGGTTTCAGATAATAATAGTTGTCATCCTCGGCAAGCACCTCCACAGGTGTCGCTACAAAACCTCCGGATATCTTTGCGAAAACAATTCGCGTATCGACTACCTTGGTCAATGCACTTTTTTTGACTTTGAGACTCTCTCCGGAAAGAACTATCTTTGCCGTTGTTCTCAGCCCTGAAGCAATATGAATATTCTTAGGGAAAAGAAATCTGATCTGTCTTGTCTGGTTTTCAGGGTTTATCACTGTGGCAAGCTGCAAAATAGATGTATTGAACATTTGATTTTCAATATATATCTGCACACGCTGCCCTTCTTGAAGTTTGAGTGTTCGGTATGCCTCTATGTTGGCTTCAAGCCAAAGCTGCCCCTCTTGTTGTATCACAAAAAGCGCTTCTGAGGGGCTGGTACTCTGCCCAGGTGTGGCGTGCATCTGTACAATGCTTCCGTCAACTTGACTTTTAAGTTCGAGCACCGGCGATATTTTCATCGTCTCAAACAGTGCATTGATCATATTTTCATCCGCACCATAACTACGAAGCAAGGCTTTATCTGCAGCTATACGGATCTTGTCATTTTTGAGTTCTGCATTGGCTGCCATGCACTCTTTTTTGGGTATAATATCCTCTTTGCAGAGCATATTTTTTCGCTCTGTCAAATGGGTATGGTGTTTATATTCAATCGCATCAGCAATCGCCTGCTGTTGCACCTCTATCCATTTCGTTCCCGTCACCTTCGCAAGCAATGTACCCTTTTTGACACGCTGGTACTTAGCAACATAGAGCTTTTTCACATTCGCCTCAAACGGCAAAGAGATAGTATGCAACAGCGAGGGCGGGGTGACCACTTCCACTATGAACTCTCCAAGCGGGTAGTGCTTGGCTTTTTGGGGCATTTCTGTTTTAATATCCCAGTTTTCTGCCTGCTGTGTGGTCATTTTAATGGTCTCTGCCTGAAGTATGCTCACAAGCAAAGGCATCACTATCCAAAACGTTTTCATTTTTGATCCTTTTGTTCATTGACACTGTAGAGATTAAACAGTGTGTTGTAGTATGCTTTTTTGGTTTGAAATATCTCTTCTTGCAGTTGGTAGAGCTTTTGTCTTCCCAGTAAAAATTCAATGACGGATACCTCGCCAAGCACATAGCTTCTCTGGATAAGAGGCAATACCTTCTGCTTATATTTTTTGTAATTTTTTGTTAATGCATTGACCATAAACGCTTGACTTTTAAGCATCGCTTTGAGTTGCATGAGTTGACTTCGTTTCTGCTTGAGTATCTGATGCAGACGATGCTCCACAGCGCTGTGTCTATACATTGCCGCCGCACGCTCCTGCTCATACTTTTCACTCCCAAAATTAAGCGGGATACTCACACCGATACTATAGCGGTCTGTATCGATCTCATTGGTATATTGGGCAGAGACATTGACAGAGTCAATTCCTTGGGAATAACGATGCACCGCCTCTTTGGCACTTTGCATTCTTTTGATATATGCTTCCTTCGTCAAAGCAAAATGCTCAGGTAACGCCACACTGCTTCTAATAGGGTAGAGATCATTGCAAGTATAGTATGAGGATTCAGGCACATTGCTCAATGTCGAGAGAGTGACCCGTGACATCTCCTGCTCCATATCCAATGACACAAGTGTAGCATAAAGCTTGTTTTTCTCTGTCTCAAGCTGTAACAGTTCGGTCTTGGAAATCTCCTGATAACGATAGGCTTTTTGTTTCTTTTCATAGAGTTTCATAAAGTCATCATAGCTCTTTTTGAATGCACGGTAGTTTTGTTTGTCCAAACAGTGCTGATGATACAAACGCTTCAATCCGTTACGAAAGTTGAGAATACTTCGTTTCCCTTCCAAAAGATCCGCTTCGTTGGAAAGTCGAAGCATCGAAAGCTCACTTTCTCTCACAGAAGAAAACTTGAATGTTTTTGAAGCACCCACCGCATATTCATTTCCAGACCGTGCACCATCCGGATAAGCTCTTGTACCCTGCAAATAGAGTGCCAAAGGGTCAGTGGCTGTGTCTGCTTTGCGTTTGGCGGCAAGTGAGAGCGTCTCTTGTTCTATAGCCTTGGAGAGATCACTGTGTTTTGCTGCTTCATCCAGCAGTGACTGAAGAGAGAGATTGGAGGCATGCAGTACCCCAACTGCACAGACCACAATCAACGATCCGATCCACTTTCTTTGTATCTGCTTCATTTGGTATCCCTCTTGGACAATATTGTACCGTCAAGTGCATTGATCTTGACATAACAGTCACGGCCAGATACTTTATAGAAAAGCAGTTGACCTTTATGGTCAAGGTAGATTGATGTTATAGGTTCTTGACACACTTTTTGGGCAATCTCCTTTGCCTCTTTTTTTTTCACGATTGCAAGACGTTCAAGTTTACGTTTGTGCTGCATTTTAACAGATGTACGATGGCTGTAGTTTGTTAATTGGATACTGTTGTCCACATGCAATGGCACCGTTGTATCTTGCGCGTACAGTACGCTCAATAGCGCAATACATATCACAGGTTTCATGTTTTTCCTTTAGATAATCCCGAATGATTATCATCCGAGATAGCTGAATTCTCTATTTATTTTTCAAATGATGTTTTGATGTATGGTGTTCGTTGAAGCCTATACTATAGGAGGTTTGGATATTCTTGCCATAAACGGGGTGGGATGTGGAGGCGTCGTATGCAAAAATACACAGCCATTTGGTTCAAGAGCGCAGAGAGAACTTTTTCTGTCAATCAATGCAACAAAATGAAAATATTGGTGGATATCATATATTTTTTTTGTATCTATTGAAGTGTGTACATCTGAAACAACAGGCTGTGAATGTATCTGCATATCGCTTACAATGTGCAGTTTTGGAAGCAGCGTATCATGCATGATGGCAAAAGAGAATATAAACAATAACATATATATCACTCTGTTTCGCATCAATAACTGCCTCCTTTCACAAGAAATGCATTATAGAATAAACTATCTTAAATAAAAATATTTCTCTATATGATCTTCACATCCTCCAACGAATCCTTCATCACCACTTTCTTGTTGACAATTTCCATAATCTTGTCACAGTAGGGGAGCACCGTCTCATCATGCGTAACCATGATGACCGCCACCCCTTGCTCCTGCGCAATTTTTTTAAGCATTTGGACAACTGACACCGAGCGTTCCGCATCAAGTGCGGCAGTAGGTTCATCGGCCAAAATGATCTGCGGATTGTTTGCTAACGCTCTGGCGATTGCAACACGCTGATTTTGTCCGCCGGAGAGTTGACTGCCTGACATCTTGGCTTTATCGGCAATATCCAGATAGGTCAACAGTTCCATCGCTTTGGCATTGGCCTCCTTTTCAGGTACACCGTTTGCCTGAGGCAGAAGTGTGATATTTTCTATGACATTCAAAAAAGGGATGAGATAGGGAGCCTGAAAAATGAATCCGATCTTCTTCCGACGGATACTGCGGGTGTCTTTGATCAGCCAGCCGTCATCGTAGACCTTCTCATCACCCAGCCATATTTTCCCACCGTTGGGTTCGGTCACACAGCCTATCATCATCAGAAGGGTTGTCTTCCCCGCTCCACTGGGCGCAACAAGCGCGACAAGTTCACCTTTGTTGACCGTAAAGGAAGCCCCATCAATTACATCAACACGGGTCTCTTCTTCACCAAAATGCTTCATCAGATTTTCTACGCGTATACCTTGTTGAGTATCCATGTCAGCCTCCTATCGCCGATGTTGGATCGGCATCGATCGCTTTTTTCGCCCCAAAAAGTGAAGCAAGCAAGGATGCGACAAGAATAACCACAAAAAGCCGCATGGCATCTTCACTCAATAGCACAACATTTTTAGGAAATTTTGTATAGATCAAATGGGCAAACCCCACTCCCGCGACAAAAGCGAGAACCCCCAGCAGCAACGTCTCCTGCACGATCATTTTGATGATGAACTTATTGGGGATACCGATGAGCTTCATCACAGCGATCTCCTTGATCTTCTCGATAGTCATATTGTAGATAATCATTGCAATAATAACAATGGAAACAATCAAAAGAATCACCGTGAACATCCCGATCTGCTTGCTCGCCATCTTGATAAGGTTTCCAGTGAGTATCTCTTTTTGCGCTTCGTTGGTAAAGACACCTTTGTGTTTCCAGCGCCTGATTTGTGCTGCCACCTCATCAGGCGTATGTCCGTCTCTAACCGTTGCTACAACAGCATTGATCATATGGGAGTCCATACCTTTGATGCCACGCGCCCGGTCATTGCGTATGCGTGCATTGGAGTAGAGAAACTGGAGTTTCTGCGCATCTTTAAGTGAAAGATAGACCAACAGATCCCCACCTGAAGAGACCGTTTTTTCGGTGATCCCTACAACTGTATACATATCACGCCCCAGAGGAATACGCTCACCCAATGCAAAACCGGTCTTTTTGGAGACGACGATCTCATAGTGGTCGTGCTTGAGCCCCCGCCCTTCCACAATACGCTTTGGGTTGAGCGGGATCATCTTGCCAAAGGGGTCGTACCCCACGGCAAATACTCTTGTCATCTTTCCGTTTGCATGGGGAAGCTGAAGGTTCTGAAAAGTCATAGCGCTGCTAAGGTCGATGCCGTCGAGACTGCGCAGTGTGTTTTTAAAATCTTCATGTAGCCTTGACGATTCGGCAAAGGGGCCGAGCGTATCTTCCTGAACCACCCAGATATCTGCACCTATATCGTTGATAAGGCTGGTACCATCGCTGATCATCCCCCGGTAGACTCCCAGCATGATCAGCACGATACCAAGCAGCATCCCCACACCCGCAGCAGTAATAATGAACTTACTCAGAGAATGCTTGATGTCCTTTGCAGCAAGATTGATCATAGCGAGATATAACTCCCCTCAAAGAGCGGTTTCTTCTTCTCGTCGGGGATGAGTATGGGCGTATTCTCATCCACACCCTCCTTGACTCCGGCAAATTCGTTATCTTCGGCGACGATCTGGAGTGCTACGAAATGTGCTTTGCCGTTTTGTGCCACCCATACACCTTTTTTGCCTTTATATGTAACGATATAGCGCAGCGGAACCTTGTAGAGTCCCTTGAAGGTCTCGACCGTAATGGAGACCTCCGCCTGCTCGTTCATGTAGAACGGTTCAGGGATTGTCATAAAGCCGACATCGACTTCCCGCTCCTGTGTCACGGGGTCACTGACCGCTGCAATGCGGCGTACGATCCCCTCGTAAGGCAGCGTCTCTCTTGAGCGCAAAGTGATCTTCGCGTTCTGCCCCACCTTCACCTTGCCGCTGATACGTTCATCGACCCATGCTTTGATCCAGAGTGTTTTGGGGTCGACGACCTTTACGATTGTAAATGCCGGCGGTACACTTTGTCCGGGTTCTACATTTTTTTCAATGACATGTCCATCGACCGGCGACAGAATCGTCAACTGTGCCAATCGCTTCTGCAGCCCTTCGATGTCGTTTTGTACCTCTGCGAGACGAATCTTCATGGAATCAACTTTACTCTGCGCAAGCGTCACCTCTGTTTTGGAGGTAAGCATAGCCGTTCTGCTCTTCTCGAAAGCGAGTCTGGAGATCCCCTTGGCTTTGTAGACCTGCAGGTCTTTTTGGTAGGTACTCAGCGTCAGTGCCGCCTGTTCTTTTGTGATGGTCAGCTCTTTTTGCGCCGAAGCATAGTCGATCTTCGCACGTTTGAGCGCCTCTTTTGCCGAGTCCAGTTTCTTGTGGAGATCCACCGGGTCGATCGTGGCGATCACATCACCTTTTTTGATATCTCTGCCTTGGTCGGTCTGCACCGTGAGTATCTTCCCTCCTGTCGGGGTACCGACAGGGTAGATATTTTTTGCATCAAGCTGCCCAATGCCAAATACCTCCACAGCAGTAGTTCCCTTGCTTGGTCTATAGCTCTCATAGGTCGATTTGGGGACATAGACTTTTTGGTAGAAAACCATGCCGCCCAGCCCCAAAAGCAAGAGCGCTACACCTGATTTGATAAGTGTTGATCTGTTCATTTTATCT
>JAJRRK010000038.1 GCA_024279555.1 Campylobacterales bacterium | reverse complement strand
TCTCTTTCTTCTTTAAGAGCAAATCTGCAACAAGCCCTTGAAGCCATGCCCCTACAATGACAAAGAAGGTCAAAAGTACGGTGAACAGTAACCCAAAATAGCTCACCATCAACGGCAGCCATGGGAGTTTAACCGATCGAGCATAAAAGAATGCGACAATCAGCCCTTCTCTCGCCCCGTGTTCACGCATCTGTGCCAACATGGGGTACCAGACATACGCAGGACCATGACTGAGTATACCTCCACCCAATGCGATAAGCCAGCCTTTCAGACCGCTCTCTTTCCCGAGATGTTTGGCAATATACTTACTGTCTATCGAAGTGTTCAGCAGTGCCATCAGAAAGAAGACAATCAATAGAATGGGAGCCACCATCTCAATGATCTCCCATGCAGAAGCCAGCGCTTTTTGCCCGGTTTTAGGAGAGATAAAGAACGTGATGGTGTAAAGTACAACTACCACAAGAAGCATTATCTTGCTGCTGCTTTTACGTTTTTTCAACTGTGCGTGCTTCATTGCAAAATCTCCAGAGTATAAACCGTTGCTACCGAGACAAACAAAGCAAAAACAAAACTGAGTAGATTGCGTACTATGGTAAAACGTGTTCCGAACAATGCCCATTCCAAAGGAAGCTGTACCACTCCCAGTGTGACAAAAGAGAGAATAAATGCCGTCACGGCATAGAGGCTCACACCTTCCTGAAGCAGTTCGCCTCCAATGGCATAGCTCAAAAAAGGCTGCCCGACCGATACTGCCCCCGTAAGGATCCCTACGATGATCTGTTTCAATGTGGAACCACCGAAAAATCTGTGCAGCATCTCAGGGGTTACCACCGCTTCAAAAAGACCGATCAGCCCAATGACCGCCAGCAGCATCGGTATGATCATCCACAACGATCTTCCCGTCTGTCTGAGTGCCGATTCCAACCGTTCACGCATCACTTACACTCCGATCTTGCCTTGGAGAGCACTTCGATATAGGCATCAATATACTTTTGCTTCTCTTTGCGTCTATACTGCATAACCCAGCGCGGATGGGGAATGACATCAATTTGAGTGAAGAGCTTCCTCTCATCATTAAGCGCTTCAAGATATTTCAGGTTCTTCCCCTGTCCAATGCAGACAATATTCGGACATACACCTTCAAATGATATCTGTTTTTGAATGCTTTCCCGGATGAATGCATCAAAATATGCCAATGTCTCTTTGTCATCGTAGTAGTTGTAATTCTTGCCATTTTTGAGCAGTCCGAATGGCAACACCGTCGTAAAAAGAAAATCACCATAGAACTTTTCTGGTCCGCCATAGGCATCGACCGCTTCACAGATGAACTGCGCACTCAACTCACTTCGGCGCTCCAGCGTGTTGGCAATGCCGCACTTCTCTTCAAGAAGTACCGGATCGGTAAAACCGATCCCCGTGATCCCCGCGCCATGCCTTCCGGGATTAATCCCGAAGATAAGCGTACGCGGATTATTGTCACGATAATACTTGGTGAAAAACAGTTCCATCACACGGCGTGTTTCAGGATTGTCAAAAGGGAATATTACTTCCACCCCGTTGGGAGGGGTAAAAGTTATAGGAAGAGAGAAATAGAAGTCGAGGATCTGCTCAGCAAGGCTCACCGGATCAGCTTGCCTTCCTGTCCATGAGCTTGAGCAGGTCTGCCAGTGTTTTATGCATATCGCTTCGGTTGACGATCATATCGATAAGCCCGTGTTCAAGCAGAAACTCCGATCGTTGGAAACCTTCGGGGAGATCCACACCGACAGTTTGCTTGATCACCCGCTGCCCGGCAAACCCAATGAGTGCACCCGGCTCTGCCATGATGATGTCCCCCAGCATGGCAAACGAAGCGGAAACCCCTCCCATCGTCGGATCTGTCAGTACCGAAATGTATGGAAGTCCCTTGTCGCTAAGACGCTTGAGGGCTGCAGAGGTTTTGCTCATCTGCAACAGTGAGTAGGTACTCTCCTGCATTCTTGCCCCGCCCGAAGCAGAGACAATGATGACGCCGCACTCCTTCTCCATGGCACGGTTGACCGCACGGACGATCTTCTCACCCTCTACAGAACCGAGGCTTCCACCCATGAAAGAGAAGTCGAAGACCACCAGCTCCGCAGGCTGCCCACCGATAGTACAGCTTCCGCTCACCACAGAAGAGGTACGACCCGTTTTTGCCTTCGCCTCTTCGATACGCTTCTTATAGGACTTCTTATCTGTAAACTTCAGCGGGTCAATGGGTGCGAGTGATGCATCATGCTCCTCAAAACTTCCCTCATCTACAATGGACTCGATACGCTTCTGCGCACCAATGCGGAAATGGTGGTTACATTTGGGACAGACATTTTGCTTGGCTTCCACCTCTTTGTAGTACATGAGAGAGGTACACTTAGGACATTTGATCCACTGGTTTTGCTCCTCTTTCTTCTCCTCTTTACCGAACAGACTGCTGAACATACTGCTAAATTCCATTACGCTTCTTCCTCTTGTATGGTTTTGACTTTTGCAATGAGGTCTTCGAGTAGTGCGACCACATTTTTATCTTTCGATACTATAACATAATCTTGCTCAACCACCACTTCAAGCCCTTCACAAAGCGCCAGACCTGCAGCGAAATCGTAGATGCGGAACGGTCCGACAAAGAGCACGAAACGCACCGTGTGGGCATAGGCAAGCGAAAGGGCAATGGCACCGGGCGCACGGAACTTCAGACCCGAAGCGTCCATCATCGCCACCAGTCCCGGATTGGCATAGGCTTTTTCAAAGAGCCCTATTTCCGATGCAGGCGCATCCTGGGGTTCGTTAAACTCATTTTGAAACAGTTTTCCCTGCTGGAGTTTTTCACCGGGCAGTTTAATAAATATGTCACCGTTGGCAAGATTGCAAACCACCGCCGCATCGAGGATGCCCTCGGCATTGACACGGGCAACGGAAGTACCGTAGTAGGGAAAAAGAGAAAGGGCATTGGAGGAGCCGTCAATGGGGTCGATGATGATCTGCGCTTCCCCCTCACCGATCTGTCCGGACTCTTCGGATTCTATGCGCCCAAAGCTTCCCAGATGCTTCACAAAAACCGACTCGGCAAAGAGATCAAGCCGGGAGCTGACATCACCCCCTGCACCCACCTTGGTTTTTTCAAAGAGTAGTGCATCCGTCCCTTTTTCGAGTGCTTTGGCTATCTCCTCATTGGCAGCGATACAAGCACGGATAAAATCGTTCAAGGAAATTCCTACTCCCCTTTTTTATTCGCTTCCATCGTCGGTCTTGCACCGCGTGGCACGACCATCCAGAACTTGCGGATACTCGTTCTGGCATTGTCAAGGATCTCCTGCGCTCTTTGGCTTCCAGTCTTCTCGACATAATCTTTAAGCAGGCGTTTGAGCTCGAACATCTCAAAATCCCACTCATCTGTGTCGATACGGATCGCTTCGACCAGTTCAGGGTTGAGCTTCTCGTAGAAGGTTCCCTCTTCATCATACACGAACGCCTTACCGCCCGTCATACCCGCACCGAAGTTTACACCGGTATTGCCAAGGATGACGACCGTACCGCCGGTCATGTATTCACAAGGGTGATCCCCTGTTCCTTCTACAACCGTAACGGCACCGGAGTTTCGTACCGCAAAGCGTTCACCCACCTGTCCGCTGATATAGAGTGTACCCCCTGTCGCACCGTAAAGGCAGGTGTTTCCACCCAGTGCAAACTCCGGTCCATTATGGGTTTGGGATGTAATAACGATGCGCCCGCCGTTCATTCCTTTACCAATGTAGTCGTTACCAGCACCTTTAAGGTTGATGCTCACACCCTCTGCAAGGAAGGCCCCCAGAGACTGTCCGGCAATCCCCTTGAGGTTGATGGTAATGGTATCTTCAGGCAAGCCCTTATTGCCGTGAACAGCTGCAATCTCACCGGAAATACGTGTACCGAAACTTCGGTTAAGGTTACTGATATTTTTCTCAAGTACAATCGGTTTACTCGGATCCTCAATCGTTTCTTGAACCTCTTCAACGATCTCTTTTTCAAAGATATTCTTGTCATACGGCTCATTAAACGGTACCTGACAAGTGTCGATCCCCTCGACTTTCTGAAGCAGTTGCTCTAAATCGAACTTCTTGGCGAACTCATCATCAATGATCTTGAGCAGTTCAGTTTTACCGACGATCTCTTCAAGGCTTTTGTACCCCAGTTGCGCAAGAATCTCTCTAACCTCTTCGGCAAGAAGCGTGAAGTAGTTGATAACTTTTTTGACATTACCCTTGAAGCGGGCTCTAAGATGTGGATCTTGTGTCGCAACACCCACACCGCAGGTGTTGAGGTGACATACCCGCAGCATCATACACCCTACAATAACCAGCGCACCTGTACCAAAGGCATACTCTTCCGCACCGAAGATCGCCGCTTTGACCACATCGAGCGCGGTCTTCAGCCCGCCGTCGGTCTCAACCGTTACAAGCTGGCGCAGGTTGTTGGCTTTGAGCGCATTATGCGCCTCTACCAGTCCAAGCTCCCACGGGTTCCCCGCAAAACGGATGGATCCAATAGGCGCAGCACCCGTACCGCCGTCCCCGCCGGAGATGATGATCTTGTCCGCATAGGCTTTGGCAACACCCGCAGCAATAGTGCCCACACCGGCAGTAGAGACCAGTTTGACCGCGATCTTGGCATTAGGATTAACCTGTTTGAGGTCAAAAATAAGCTGCGCAAGATCTTCGATGGAGTAGATGTCATGGTGTGGCGGTGGTGAAATGAGCGTCACACCCGGTTTGGTGTATCGCAGTGATGCAATCAGCGGAGAGACTTTGCTTCCGGGAAGCTGTCCTCCCTCGCCCGGTTTCGCACCCTGCGCGACTTTGATCTGAATCTCTTCTGCCGATCGCAGATACTCCGGTGTTACACCAAAGCGCCCTGAAGCAACCTGCTTGATCTTTGAGTTTTTGATCGTACCGTAACGGGCGGGATCTTCCCCACCCTCACCGGAGTTGGATTTTCCGCCCAGTGTATTGAGTGCTTCTGCAAGCACCTCATGCGCCTCTTGAGAGATCGATCCCATACTCATCGCCGCAGAGGAGAAGCGCTTGAGTATCGCCTCTTTTGATTCAACCTCGTCGATGCTGATAGGATCTCTTGAAGAGTTGAGCTCAAAGAAGTCACGAATAAATTTCTTGTCGCGCTTGTCGATCATCTCGGAGAGTACTTTGTAGTCCTCCTTGCTGCCGGTCTGTGCCACTTTTTGAATGGCACTGATAACCGGTCTGGAGAAGTCGTGGTACTCTTCACCCTTTTTGTACTTGTAGAAACCGCCTTTGTAGAGGGCATTTTTCTTTCCTTCAAAAGCATCGGTGAAGGCACGGCTGTGATAAGTGTTGAGCCGTTGGTCAATATCTTCATAACCGAGTCCTTTGAGCAGCCCTTGAGAACCCGCAAAACAGTCATTGACGATCTCATTTGAGAGTCCGATCACATCGAAGAGTTTGGAGTTTCTGTAAGAAGAGATGGTGGAGATACCCATCTTGGACATGATCTTAAGCAGCCCTGCTCCCATGGCACGGCGTACTCTTCGGAGTGTTGTCGGCATATCGTCAGTCTCATCTGCCATAAGCTGTTCAACCGTATAGTAGAGCAGGTACGGATAGACCGCTGCGGCTCCATAGCCGATCATACAGGCAGCCGAATGTGGATCAAACACTTCACCCGTTGCAGCAACGATGCTGGTCAGGTGGCGCAGTCTGGCTTCTAAAAGTACTTGAGAGAGTCGCCCGATCACCATCAGCATAGGGATCACTTTGGTCGTCTCATCAAGAGCGCGGTCATCGAGGATAATCGTACGAATACCGTTGTCACGCACATCGGCAACGATCTGTGCAACCAAAGCTTCCAGACTCTCCTTGAGATTCTCGGTGTAAGTCGTACTATAACTAGCAAACTTATAAGCAGGATCGTACTTTTCATTCCCCTCAGTACCAAACTCCTGCAAGATGGCAAACTTCTCCGCAGACATTACAGGTAGCACGGTCTTAAGGCGTTTAGCGTGTTCTGCATCATCAGAGAGTACATTGCGCACTTCACCAAAACCGGTATTGAGGCTGGTGACAGTCTTTTCACGGATTGGGTCAATAGGAGGGTTGGTCACCTGTGCGAACTTCTGTTTGAAGAAGTCGGTGAAATTTCTCTGCTCTGTAGAAAAGGCAGCAATAGGCGTATCGTCTCCCATCGCACCGGTTGTCTCTTTGCCCTCTATCACCATGGGCTTGATCACCTCACGCATCACCTCGAGGGTAAAGTTGAAGTAGCGCTGCTTGGCTTCCATCTCTTTATGATCGCTTGAGACGGCATCGACCTTGGTATTGGGCACATGTTCTTGCAAATAGCTCATGTTCTCACTGAGCCATTTGTTGTACGGGTGCATCGATTTGATATAGTCGTCTATATCATGGGTTTTAAGCACCTTTCCATACTTCAGATCTACCCCCATCATCTCACCTGATTGCAGACGACCGCGTTCGACGATCTTCTCTTCTGGCATCTGAAGCACCCCATACTCTGAGGAGATGAGCAGTCTATTGTCAGTCGTGATGATATATTTGGCAGGGCGCAGTCCGTTTCTGTCGAGCACACAGCCGATGTAGCGACCGTCGGTCATACTCACCGCAGCAGGCCCATCCCACGGCTCAAAACAGGTAGAGGCATACTCATAGAAGGCTCTAAGGTCACTGTCCATCTGAGATGCGTTATGCCACGGTGCAGGGATGAGTGAACGTGCCGCTTTAAAGAAGTCCACACCGTTGACACGGAGGAACTCCATGAAATTGTCAAGACTTGCAGAATCCGACATACCATCCTGAATGACATCGGTCAGTCGTGCCATCTCTTCATCGGTAAAGACTTCGGACTTGACCGCCGCCATTTTGGCTTTGACATTGAAACGGTTGGCAGTCACGGAGTTAATCTCACCATTGTGGGCAATCATACGGAACGGCTGTGCCAGTCGCCATTCAGGCAGAGTATTGGTCGAAAAACGTTGATGGAAGAGACAGAATGAGATCTTGAAGTCCTCATCGGCAAGATCAGGGTAGAATTCCTTGATGTGGGTGGGCATCACCAACCCTTTGTAAGAGACTACCTTAGTCGAAAAGGAAGGGATATAAAAGTCCCTGTCATCTTTGAGTGCATGTTCGATCTCTTTACGCGAAAGATAGACCAGCGCATCGAACCGTTCGGCAGCCACTACCCCCTTGGGTGCAACAAAGACTTGTTTGATTGTCGGAAGCGTCGAGAGTGCCTGTTCTCCAAGTGCATTAGTGTTGACTGGAACAGTACGAGTGTAGATCACCTCAAGGTCATTGTTGCCACACACTTTTTCAATGACGGAAAAATCGCTCTCTTTTTTGGAGAAGACCATTGCCACGGCATACTGCTCGGGGAGTTCCACCCCGTCCTTGGAAGCCGCTTTGGCAAAGAATGTACTTGGCATAGAGAGAAGCAATCCCGAACCGTCACCCGTCTTTCCGTCCGCTGCAATCGCACCACGGTGCATCATGCGTGACAGCGAAGTAACGGCATCCTCCAGGTTTTGGTGTGTCGGTCTGTTATCAATGGAGCATAGCAGTCCGAACCCACAATTGTCCTTGAACGAGGTAAATAGATCTCTCATGTTTCCAACCTTAAAAAATAGAATGAACGCACCATATACAAGCGTGCAAAATGGGGATGATTATACTTAAAATATCGTTAGAATCACTTTAATACGGGGGTTTTCGGTCTCATGAATACCACCACTTAACACAATTTTGACTATAATTCAGGCAAGAAAACAGATAAGAAGGAGAGCGCATCAAAGGGTTTATTCTGCGGGTTCGCAAAGCGAAGAACGAAGACTCCATCGCCCTTATTCTAACCCGTGAGCATATCCGCACCTACTACCGTTTTTACGGGGCACGACACTCCATTTTGCAACTTGGAAACCTCATCGACTTCGAGGTCGAGGGAGAGGACGGTCGTTTTCTGCCCCGCCTGCGCGGTCTTTCCCACATCGGTTTTCACTGGCAATTTGACCGAAATCGGCTGATGCTCTGGCACAACTTTATCCAAAAGTTCGAACCACACCTCAAAGACGCTGATGAACTTGACCCTTTCTACTTCGACCTGCTGCTCGATGCCGCCAAACGATGGGAGAAACAGAATCCCAAACGCATCGTCTGCGAAAGCTATCTCGCATTGCTTGAGTACGAAGGCCGCCTCTCACCCGATGAGCACTGCTATATCTGTGAACAACATATCGAGGAGGAGATCGCCCTTATGCAGGCCTTCAAACCGGCACATCCTGCCTGCATCTACGCCCCTGCCCTGCCGAGCAAAAAGATACTGGACTTTTTTGAACACGGAAAGAGTACATTTCTGGAAGATCATGAAGTGGAAGTGATATTTAATGTGGTAATGAAAGGGTTTTAAGTAAATGTGGGTTATGCTTACTGTTCTAAACAATATTATGAGGTAACAATTGTGAAAAACTTATTTTATCTGACACTTTTTGCACTACTGATGAACGGATGTACGGGCTATACATTCGAACCTGAAAATACGGCACCCCAAACCGAACATGACATGCTCGTCAAAAAGCAGCAGCAGGCACTCGCCCAACAGCAAGAGATGCTGCTGGACAACTACCGCTACTAAATTTACTCCTGTGACATTTCATCGTAATGCCACAGGCACACCGACCATCTCCTATGCTTTCTTTACAAACTCCTGCTTGAGCTTGATCTGCCCTACACCCGGTACTTTACAGTCAATGTTGTGCCCGTCGTTGCTTTCGACAAGACGAATTCCTTTGATCTTTGTACCCACTTTGATACCGCTGCTGCTTCCTTTGACTTTCAGGTCTTTGATGACCGTGACTGTATCGCCCTCTTCGAGAATGTTGCCGTTGGCATCTTTGACCACAAGCCCTGCCTCCTCTTCGAGCGAAACATCTTTGCTCCACTCATAGGCACACTCGGGACAAATGTAGAGATCGCCATCCTCATAGGTGTATTCGCTGCCGCATTTGGGACAGTTTGGTATATTTTCCATTCTGTATTCCTTTTTTCTTTTCGCGTATTTTACTCTTTTAATTTAAAACTACTCCAACAATTTCAACCGCGCCATCAACCCTGCCGTAGTCGTATAGCCTACTTCTGTGAACTTCAGTTCCCCCTCGCCGTCATAGATGAAGGTCGTGGGGAAGACTTCAACATTGAAATGCCTTGCCCATTCTCCCGTGGTATCGTTGAGTACCCGAAAGTGTACTCCTCGCTTTTGCATATAGGCTTTTACCTCTCTGTCGTTACCGGAGTTGACCGCGACCGTCAACACATCATACTCTTTGGAGACATGGTCTATGTTGGAAGCTTCAAGCCTGCATACACGGCACCATGTCGCCCAGAAGTGAATGACCACCGGCTTACCTTTTTTGAACGCATAACTGCTGCCGTCCAAAAGCTTCACCGTTCCTTCGGGAAGTTGCGTAGAAGTAAGGGTGGGTTGACGCATCCAGCTTATGATATTTGAAAATATAAACACAAGCAGTGCTGCAATAAATAACTCTTTAACAAATTTTTTCATGCGTGTATCATAGCAGTTTATGCTTTCAGACCCATCAGTCTTCTCTCCAGCATCTGTACATAGATGCCACCATAGAGTGCCGCATGTACCAACAGCGGGTAGATCTGATACAACGGTACTTTGAGCTCATAGAAATCTTCACTGAGCGGGTGTATGCGTGTATAGTGTTCAAAGAAAGTTTGTCCAAAGGTATCGAACATCAGAATGAATGCCAGTTCCATCTCTCTGTCGGCAAAGTAGAGTGCCGGATCAATCAGGGTTGCACCACTCATATTAAATAGTATGTTTCCACTCCACAGATCTCCGTGTATCAGAGAGGGAACGATCTTCGACATATCTATCCGCTTGTACAGATCACGACAAAGGCCTTCTATGCGCATGAGTATCTGCTTGTTTATGACACCTTTATCATAACACACTCTTGCCATCGGCATCATGCGCATCTGCCCCAGAAAAAGCGCCCAGTTATACTGTGTCTGTTCATTGTTCTGAGAGAATGGTCCAATGGTCGTGTCATACCAGTAGCCGTACATTCTGCTCTCATTGGTGACACTGTGCAACTTTGCCAGGGTTTCTGCCGCCATCTTTCTCTTATGGCATCAGACACATGTTCCTCCTCGATGTAGGCAGTTAAAAGGTGCGTATCGGAAACAGCAAAGACTTCGGGAGCGCTAATACCATATTTTTTAATATCTTTCAGCATATCTGCTTCTGTTTGAAGTCTGTCGGAGGGTTTGGAAGTTTTTAAAAGGTACTTCCCTGTATTCGTTCGCACGGTATAGATGGATCCTATCTGCCCCTGCGTAAGAAAATCTACTCCGGTAACCTTTTGGGACAGTACCGTTTCTACCCACGCTTGAATTTCCATTGCTTCACTCTTCACTTTGCATCATACAGTTTTGGTCGATAGTTGGTCGGTAAACCGACCCTACGCTTCACTCTTCACTCTCCCCTCACCCAATATCCAGCCCATCCCAAAACTCGTCATAATCCAGGTTGGTCATACTGGCATCCTCTTCGATGCCCTTCTCTATGAGTTTCTGCTGCTCCTCTTCGAAATAGCGTTGCAGCGCCTCTTCAAGCATCGTATTGATATCTTTGTTCAGCAGTTCGGAGAAAGCCTGCAGGTTGTCAACCGTGTCAGGTTTGAGTGTAATAGTGAAATCATTCATCGTTTCGCCCTGTTTAGCATCATCTCTCGTTCGTCAGGTTCAAAACCTTCGGGCATCTTCACCTGTTCGAGAATAATATTGACGATATCATCATGGGTGGTACCGTTGAGTTTGGTGTGCTCGCTTGCTACCAGTCTGTGTCTGAAAACATCGTGGATCACGGCATGGATATCCTGTACACCAACCTCACTCTTTCCTCTGAGCCAGGCATGTGCCTGTGCACACTTCTGCAGGGCAATGGAACCTCGGGGACTCACCCCTACATCGATCATGATGCTCAGTTGTTTACTGTAACGGAGCGGATACCGTGTGGCAAACACTAGTTCGACAATGTAGCGTCCCAGCGGTTCCGCCACCTCTACCTTCGCTACCTCTTTCTGTGCTGCAAAGATCAGCTCCTGAGGCAGTTTCTCCTCCACGACATGGGGATGATACTTCTCCTCCTGAACCAATTTGAGCATCTTGTATTCTGATTCCATATCGACATAACCGATCTTCACATGCATCAAGAAACGGTCTTTCTGTGCCTCTGAGAGCTCATAGGTGCCATGCTGTTCGATGGGGTTCTGCGTTGCCATCACAATAAAGAGCTGAGGCAGTTTGATGGTCTGCCCTGCCACGGTCACCTGGCGCTCTTCCATCGCTTCAAGCATGGCCGACTGAACCTTGGCAGGGGCTCTGTTGATCTCGTCCGCCAAAATAATATTTCCAAATATGGGACCTTTGTGGAAACGGAATGTTTTCTTGCCGTTCTCCTCATACAGCCGCTCCTCACCAATGATGTCCGAAGGAGAGAGATCCGGTGTGAACTGAATACGCGAGAACTTTGCCTCGATATTGGAGGCCATCGAACGGACGATCCTCGTTTTTGCCAGTCCAGGTAACCCCTCCACCAGAAGGTTACCGTCCGAGAGCATACCTATGATGAAACGGTCAACAATATGCTCCTGCCCAATAACGGACTCGTTCATCCTCTTTTGCAAAAGTCTGATGCCTTCCCTTGCTGTCATGATGTTCCTTGAAGATATGTTTGAGTTATTGTAACATAAATCACGCTACAATTACCGTATGGAACTCACAGACAAGAACTACGAAACCCTCATCAAAACAAACGACAGACCTGTCCTCATAGACTTCTACTCTCCTACCTGCGGACCTTGCCGAATACTGATGCAACTCATCGACGAACGGCTCAAGGCTTATGGGGAACAGAATGGAGTAGAGATACTCAAGTGCAATGTGGCACAAAACCCCAAACTGACTACAGCTTTCAAGATAGAGTCCGTTCCTTTTACCATCGCTGTACTGCCCGGTGGCAAGCTGAAGTACCATGAGATCGGGCTGAAGAACGAAACCTACTACTTCGAACTCATCGACAAACTGGCGGGCAAAGGCTCTTTCTTTTCCCGTCTTTTCACATAACAAAGGAGAAACACCATGGGAAACTACCAACGCATCCACCCCAGAAAACCCGAAGACATCGAGAATAAGCGCGCCTACCTCATCGGATCGGGCATCGCCTCGCTTGCAGCAGCGGCTTACCTCATCCGTGACGGACACATGAGGGGTGAGCAGATCACCATCTTCGAGCAGGACGGTGTTGCCGGAGGAGCGCTTGACGGAGCGGGTAATCCCGAAGAGGGGTTCGTCGCACGCGGCGGACGGGAGATGGAGGAGCATTACGAGTGCCTGTGGGATCTCTTCGGCGAAGTGCCTTCCATCGAAGAGGAAGGCAGAACGGTGCTTGACGAGTTCAAAACGCTCAACGACATCGACCCCAACTACTCCAATGTCCGTGTCATCTCAAACCGCGGCGAAAAGCTGCGCGAAACCACACTGGGGCTGGAAGAGAAACATGCCAAGGCACTGACAAAACTGCTGCTGACCAAAGAGGAGGATCTGGGCAGCATGACGGTCGAGGAGTACTTTGACGACTCCTACTTTAAAACACCCATGTGGCTCTACTGGCGCAGTATGTTTGCGTTTGAGATTTGGCATTCACTGGTGGAGATGAAACGCTATATGCACCGTTTTATCCACCTGATGCCGGGTATGAGCACCATGCGCGGATTGGTCTTTACCAAGTACAACCAGTACGACTCTCTGGTACTGCCGCTCAAAAAAGATCTCGAATCCAAAGGGGTCAATTTCATTTTCAATACGACCGTGACGGATCTTGATATCGACATTGCCGGGCAGAAAAAGAGTGTACGAGGCATTCACCTTGTGCAAAACGGCGAAGAGAAACGCATCGAGACCACCGAAGATGATCTAGTCTTCTTCATCAACGGCTCGATGACAGAGAACTCCAGCATGGGCGATATGCATACCCCACCCGTACTCAACCGCAACGAGGGTGCCTGCTGGACGCTTTGGAAAAAGATCGCCGCCAAAGACCCTGCCTTTGGCAAGCCAGAGGTCTTCTGCTCCGACATCGACAAGAGCAAGTGGGAATCCTTTACCATCACGGCAAAAGGAACGAAGTTCAGAAAGCTCATGGAGCACTTCGCAGAACGGGAATTCCTCCCCCACCGCACAGCGACAGGCGGCATCATCACCGTCAAAGATTCCAGCTGGCTCATGAGCGTCACCGTCAACCGTCAACCGCAGTTCAAGAACCAACCTGCTGATGTCACCGTCGCCTGGGCGTATGCCCTCTTCCCCGACAACAAAGGAGACTACATCGACAAACCCATGGCTGAATGTACCGGCGAAGAACTGCTCAAAGAGCTGCTCTACCATCTGGGTATCGACGAAGATCAGATGCAAAGCTACATCGATGAGTGCATCGTCATACCAGTCATGATGCCCTACATCACCAGCCAGTTCATGCCACGCCTGAAAACCGACCGTCCCGAAGTGGTACCGCAGGGCAGTACCAACCTCGCCTTTCTCGGCCAGTTCTGCGAAATAGAAGGCGATTGCGTCTTTACGGTCGAATACTCAGTACGTTCGGCGATGATGGCAGTCTATACTCTGCTGAAGCTCGAGAAGCAGCTGCCGGAGATTTACCCCAGCCAATATGACATCCGTGCGCTTGCCGCCGCGACCAAAGCGATGCACAGTGAACACGAGAGCCTCTTTACGAAGATCACGGAGTTCATCATCAAAAAGAAGCTGGAGAATACGACGATGGAGGACCTACTGTAGCCAACGGCTACTGCACAGGCGAAGTGAGCCTCGCTACCCTCGAGACGAACTTGAACCAGCGCGATTTATGGCGTATCTGCTCCATGGTCATCTCATAAGCGTGCGTGAAGTCCTCTTCAAACATCGCTTCCACCTCCGAAGCAAACGCCTTGTCATCCACGATCGCCGTGATCTCGAAGTTGAGCCGGAAGGAGCGGTTGTCGAAATTGGCGGTTCCTATCGTCGCGATCTCATCGTCAATAAGCATCACCTTCTCATGTAAGAATCCGTTGGTGTAGCGGTAAAAACGCACACCCGTCTGCGAAACCTCTTCAAAATAGGTATAGGCCGCATAATAGACCAGCATATTGTCGGGCCGTTCAGGGATCAGAATGCGCACATCCACACCCCGCAGTCCTGCCAATTGCAGCGCAGAGACAATGGCATCGTCAGGTACAAAATAGGGACTAGCGATCCAGATGCGCTCTTTGGCACTGTTGATCGCGTCGTGAAAAAGCAAGGCTGCGGTATCGAACCTGTCCGCAGGACCGGAGGGAACGACAAGGATCTTCCTGTTTCGGGCAGCATGGTGCGGATGCCAGTTGAGGTGGCCAAGCAGTGTTCCGTCCGCCCAGTGCCAATCTTCGGCAAACGAGAGCTGTGCAGCCAGAACAGAAGGTCCTTCATAGACCATATGCGTATCACGCCAGTTGCCGATCTTAGGCGAGCGCCCGAGATACTCGTCACCGATGTTATGCCCGCCTATCCATGCCCGCTTTCCGTCAACTACCATGATCTTCCTGTGATTTCTGAAGTTGATCTGAAACTTATTGTGAAAGCCCTTGCGGGTATTGAACGCACGAACATGCACCCCCGCTTCTTCCAGAGAATGCATATAGTCACCCATGAACAGAGGTGTACCGATCTCATCGTAAAGAAAATAGACCTCTACCCCCTCTTTGGCCTTATTGATCAGCGCTTTCTTGACCGTGTTGCCTATGTCATCATTCTTGACAATGTAGAACTGAAAGAGAATGTACTTCTCCGCCTGAGCGATGCCTTCAAGCAAACTTTTGAAAGTGGCCTCTCCGTCGATGAGCAGGGAAAGGCTGTTTCCTTTGAGCATGGGAAAATATGCCAGTTTCTCGATACTTCTTTCAAAAACCTTCTTTTGAGATGGATCACAAAGGTAGGGTTCAAGCGCCTGCTTGAGTATCTCTACCCTCTCATGCACCAGTTGATCTTTAAGCTCTTTGGCACGGGAGTATCCCTGAAACTTGTTTCGTCCGAATATCCAGAAGATCGGCAGTGAAATATAGGGAAAGGTAACCAGAAAGATCACCCAGGCAACCGCTCCCTGCGAGGTGCGGGAGTCCATAATCGCCCGGTAGGTGGAGAGCAGACCAAGAAAGTGAAACGTGACAATCACGATAATCCACAGCAATGTAGTATCCTCCATGATCATTTCCCAAACAGATAGATCAACTCAGGAAACAAGACAACAATCAACAGCGCTATAACCTGCAACAGAATAAACGGCACTACCCCTTTGTAGATGTCACCCGTACGTACCTTGTCACCCGCAGCCCCTTTAAGGTAAAAGAGTGCAAAGCCAAATGGCGGTGTGAGAAAGCTCGCCTGTAGGTTCATCGCGATGAGGATGGCAAACCAGATGGGATCAATGCCAAAACTCGCCACGATGGGCACCAAGATCGGCACCACTACAAAGGCGATCTCGATGAAGTCGATGAAAAAGCCCAACAGGAAGATCACCGCCATAGCAATGAAGATAAATGTCCACTTGTTACCGATCTCGCCGGTAAAGAAGTGCAGTGCCATATCACCGCCGCCCAGTTCATTGAAGACCAGAGAGAAGGCTGTCGCCCCAATGAGGATCATGAAGATCATCGCAGTAAGCTTGACAGTCTCTACCGACGCATAACGCAGCAGTTCATAGGAGAATACCCCGTTGTAGGCAGCCAGTGCCATCGCGCCCAGCACCCCGATGGCAGCCGACTCCGTCGGAGAAGCAATACCGGCGAAGATACTTCCCAATACCGCACCGATGAGCAGCAGCGGCGGGATGATCGCCTTGAGGGCTGATTTGACAACTTTTCCGTAGGGTTTAGTAGAGACAATCGCCGGTGCGGCATCTTTTTTAAGCCATGCCAAAAGCAGAATATAGATGATGTAGAGCACAATCAGCAGCAGTCCTGGTACCACTGCCGCACGGAAGAGATCGCCCACACTCAAGTGCATCTGATCACCAAGAACGATAAGTACGATGGAGGGGGGAATGAGCTGCCCCAGCGTACCGCTGGCAGCAATGCTATCCGAAGCCAAAGCAGGCGAATAGCCCTGTTTGAGCATCAACGGCAAGGCAATAAGACTCATCATCACCACCGATGCCCCGACAATGCCGGTACTCGCAGCCAGTATCGCCCCCACCAGTACCACCGAAACCGCCAGCCCGCCACGGATAGAGCCAAAAAGCTGTCCCATCGCATGCAACAGCTCCTCCGCCATCTTGGACTTTTCGAGTATCAGCCCCATGAAGATAAACAGAGGCACCGCCATCAGCGTCACATTGCCCATGATACCGTAGGTTCGATACGGCAGCATCTCCAGCACATGAAGCCCCACCTCATCGGTAATGAGTGCAAAGAAAAGCGCCACACCGCCAAAGACAAACGCTACCTGAAAGCCCGCCATCAACAGCACCAAGGCCAATGCGAACATTAAAAAGACCGGATCGAACCAGTATGCCATGCGGTTATACCATGCCATGTAAACGAGGGTAGCGACGAGGGCTACCCCTACGAACGTTTTAAACAGGAGACTTTTGTTTTCCAGTCGATGGTAGGCTTTGAGCACTTCGCTGACTGCCTGCATGATGAGCAGTACAAAGCCAAGCACCAGTACCGCCTTGATGATCCACCGGCTTCCCAACCCGCCCGGATCGGCAGAAACCTCATGCTGTACATAACTCTGTACAGTCATATCGTAAGCATCGACAATCATCAGCAACGCAAAGGGTATTACCAAAAGCAACATTGAGAGGATCTGCACGATCGCCCTGGTATCAAGCGAATAGCGTTCAAAAAATATATCCACCCGCACATGCTTGTCGTGCTTGAGTGCATAGCTCAGCCCCAGCAAAAAGAGTATATCGAAGAGGTGCCACTCCAACTCCTGAAGGGCAATGGAACCCTCAGAGAAAAGATAGCGCATCAGGGCATCATAGGCTACCAGAAGCGAGAGTACCAAAACAAGTATAGCCGCCGACAGTCCGGCATATTTGGAGAGTCGTTCGAATAAGTAGGAGAGTTTCACTTAAAATCCTGTAATCAAAAAGTCAATGGCGTTGATGATATCACTGCTGTTTGCAGATAGGTTATCAACTTTTTTACCCAGTGCTTCT
>JAJRRK010000037.1 GCA_024279555.1 Campylobacterales bacterium | reverse complement strand
TGTTATTGATCATTTTTCTTTTCCTTTCATACGCGCTTTGAACCCTTCCTGAAGGATCTGGTTGGCAACACAGGCATCGCCGTGGTGTTGATGACTCGAAGCGTAGGCGTAAAGCTTTTTGAGCGTACTCTCCGAGAGTTTAGCCTCCATCTTCTTGCCCGAAGCGAGGGGATAGACTTTACCTTCAAAGACGGTCGAGACCGCCTTGAGGTCTTTGAGTGCCTTGGGTGCAGTAGTGAGCGGATTGTGCTCGAAGACGGTGAAATTGGCCTTTTTGCCTATCTCGATGCTGCCCATCTCCTTCTCTTTGTGCATGGCATAGGCCGCATCGATGGTAACGGCCCGAAACGCCTCCTCGGGACTGATGCGCTCCTCGGGGCCCATCACTTTGGTTTCGGAGAGCCCCAGCCGGTTGACCGCCGCCCAGACAAGCAGCATCGGACGCGCCGGTGCCATAGGAGAGTCAGAGTGAAAAGAGAGAGGAATGTGGTTTTCCAGCACGGTTTTCCCTCTGGCGATCACCTGTGAGCGCTCAGGCCCGACACCGAACTTGCTGTACTGCTCGGCAAGCACATAGGTGTAGAAGGGGTTGGAGCTGATCACCGCGCCAAGTCTGGCGGCGCGTGCGACCTGTTCCTTTTCGGAGAAAGCAAAGTGGTCAATGCGGAAACGGTGGTCGTAGCGGGGCGCTTCGCTTTGAAATCTGTCCAGAATATCAAGCGTCTTCTCCATACCCATGTCTCCGTTGACATGCACGATAATCTGATAGCCCGCTTTCCAAAAAGGCCGAGCGGAAGCTTCGAGGTCTTCGGGAGTCTGTATCCACTCCCCTGTATGCCCGTCAAGATATCCGTCTTTGAGCTGCATCAGCTGTGAATAGACCGCACCGTCGGCAAAGAGTTTGATCTGATCCTGCGACCATTTGATATGCTTGCCTCCATGCTTGACCATCTCCCTCACCGTCTCGAGGGTCTTGACCGGGTTTTTGCCGTTGTGGTCGTAAATGCTGTTGCCTGCGGCTACCAGATCATACTCGAACGGCAGGGGTTTAGACTCAAGTATCTCGATCATCGAAGCGATCAACGCTTCGCTCAACTGCACTCCCGGATCGGCACAGGCAGTAATGCCTCCGGCATGCACATAGTCTCTTGCCCTCTCCATCCCCAGCTTGTACTTTTCCGGTGAAGCGATGATGGGGAAAAGCTTGCCGATGACAAGGTAGAGTCCTTTCTCCCACACATGTCCCTCTTCCCAGTCAGCCATCGTAGAGGCTTCACCTTTGTTCTCCCAGTCAGACTTTTTCAAGCCCAGCATCTCCAGCGCTTTGGTGTTAAAGTACATCTCATGTACCGAACGCTGCCAGACAATGACAGGACGGGTATTCGAGATCTGCTCATCGAGCATCTTTCGGTTAAGCTTGCCGTGAAAATATTGGTGATAGCCCCAGGTAAAGAGCATCTCGCTGGGGTCTTTAAGACTCTTCTCGTAGGCTTTGAGCCGCTTCATGTAGGCATCATGCCCCACCACACCCTTTTCGTCACCCCACGGCAGTGTCCAGTCCGCAGGGGTGATGAACTTGGCGTTGGAGACCAGCGCAAAGAGCCAGAGGTGCATATGCGGATCAATAAGTCCGGGGGTGAGCACTTTGTCGGCAAAGCTTTGATCTACGACAACCTTTTCCTTGGAGAAGCGCTTTTTAAGCGTATAGAGGCTGTCTACACCGGCAATGATGCCGTCTTTGACCGCTACTGCGTTACCTTTAGCGGTCGGCGACATCGTCACGATCTCTTTGGCGACAAAGATCTTCACAGGACTTGGTGCTACACTTTTGGAAGCGTAGAGTTCCTGCAGTGATACCGCTTTGCCACCGGCAAACGCATTTGTAAGCAGTAAAGCGGTAAGTCCCACAGAAACTGTAAGCACTTTTCTAAATGTAATAGATGGAACTGACATGAGATTATCCTTGTTATATTGTTAAGATAATTTTATTGTACCACAATCAGTAAGCATCTAACAGGGCATTTTGAACTATTTATTTCTTGAAAAACGCCTCTTTCGATTGATTGGTAGTTTGAATAAAAGGGAAAATAAGCCAATGGCCTCCCCAAGAGGACTCGAACCTCTAGCTAGGCCTTAGGAGGGCCCTGCTTTATCCAGTTAAGCGATGGGGAGATACGGTGAGAGAAAAACACCGTAATTATAGCAAAGAGGTCTTATTTGTCGTTGTAGAGGAAAATGCCGGAGGGGTGCTTGACCTGATAGATGTCACGCTCGAGCACCCAGTTTTTTGTGTCGATGACGCTGACCTGATTGGCATCGTTGACGGAGACATAGAGGTCAGGATACTCCTGTGACCAACGCACATGCAGGACTTTGCCCGGGAACTTGAATGTTTTGATGATCTTGAGCGTTTTGGTGTCAACGATCTGAATGGTCGGGAAATCCTTGCCTGAAAATGTGACGGCAATATATTTCTTGTCCGGGCTGAGTGAAGTAAAGACCGGTAGTCCCTGCATGTCGATGTTCTTGATGAAGTTGAAGTCCTTGTCGTAGACCATCACTTTGTTGTCGCCTACGGACGGGATGAAAACTTTGTCGTCACTGATCGACCAGAAACCAAAGTGTGGTACTTTGAGCACGGGCTTGTTCCCTTCGGCGGTGACCTTGATCATCTTGTAATCCATCTTGTCCAGATCGATGACCCCGAAACCTTTGGAGAGAAAGAAGCCGACAATATAGGTATTGTCCTTGATCATCGCATCAAAAGGCATCTTGCCTACATCGAACTCTTTGAGTTTTTTAAACTTCGGTGTCCCCTTGCCGTGGTTGACATCTTCATAGACGGAGACTTTGTCATTGTCCATCTGTGCAAAAATGAGCTTGTCTTTGTAGATCTTGATGCCGACATTCTTCGATCCGGTCTTGATTTTTTCGATCGGTTTGAGGTCACGGGTGAGGATATCGACCGATTTGTCATCATAGTTTGCGACCGCCACATAATTCTTGCCGATGACAAACCCGATGGCAGACTTGGAGGTTTTGTACTCCGCCTCTTTCTTCTCCGTTTTGGGGTCAAACTTCACCACATACCCGTCACGACTGATTAGATAGGCATCTTTGCCGTCGAACTTGATGATACCGTGGTTCATATTGTGCATATCTTCCATGTGCCGCTTGGCAAGTCCATCTTCGATGACCGCCACCGACTGG
>JAJRRK010000036.1 GCA_024279555.1 Campylobacterales bacterium | reverse complement strand
TGTAATCTATACAGTATCTCAGAAGCACCCTGAAGCAGGTGCATTGGCGCCATGTACGATGTATCTCTATACTAAAAAAGGTGAAAAGGTGATCCATATGGCGTTCCCAAGCGTCTACAAGTGGCTCTCGGCACTGAATATTCAGGACAAAGAGTCCAGAGATGTTCTGCTTGATGCACAGGGCAAGTTTGAAAAGATTCTCGAGAAGATCACGAAGTAACTCTTTTCAGTTTTTTACCCGCAGCCGTATGAGACGGTCTGCCGGGTCTCTTCTCTCCCCTAAAATATCTTCCCACCCAATATAAATCTGTTTTAAAATATTAGGCTGTTGTATTCCATAATACTAAATGTTCTTAGGAAATACGCTCAGGATTCCAGTTTTGTATAACGGGGCTGTCATTGAACTTGTGTAAAAAAATGTTTGACAGGAAAGATAAAATTTTGTTCAGGAGTGGAGAGAAGAAGGGCGTTTACGGTAGGTAGACAGTATCTCCTGCTGTAATGCGTCCTGCCTTGACCACTTTGGCAAAGATACCTCTGTCGTGTCTTAGAAGCTTTGGGATGCGCTTGTCAAAGACGGCCAGATGTTTGCAGAGTGTACAGTTTTGTGTGATTTCGAGAATAGTATCTGCAACATGAAGCCGTGTGCCAGCCGGGAGGTGATAGGGATTGTAATCGATGAGAAGATTTTCTCCCAGAGATCCGTATGGGACGTGAATATTTTCCGCTTCCAGCAGAGCATAACTGTGCAACGAGGTAATGAGAATAGAGCGCTCCACTCCTTTCCCGTGATGCTTGTCAGAAATGATCCCTTCATCATCAACGTCAATGTAAGGCTGCTCCTGTACTGTTTTTTCTCCATTGTCAGGAACAATATAGAGTGATTTGACATAACCGGTTTGCTGCATCTGGTATGGCTTCCTTCTGGATTGTTGGGTGCATTCTATCATAATAATATTAGACAAATGTTAACGAAAAATCAGGTAATACTTCAGTAATATTTCTTCCCTATACTGCTGTCGCACATTGGTTTCTATGGATTATCTATTATTTTGATAAGTATCATAGGTTATATTGATTCAGTATTGTAAAAGATAATAATTTGTATAGATATGGCAAATATATTACAATCGATGATAATATTTCTTGTTATGCTTGACAATTTAAAGAAATTTCGATTACAATCAATGACAATAGTGTCTCTCCTCGCGACGGGGTAGGAGTGCTACGTAAGAAAAATAAGGAGGTAATATGACTAAGTTAAGTAAAGCTTCTGAAACTGAAACGATTCAGTCCGGCAGAAGAGACTTCTTCAAAAAGTCAGCGGCATTTTCGGTCAGTGCAATGGCTGCAGCCAGTGTGATGGCACCGGTGAAGATCGATGCGTCAGAACATAAAAAAGGACTCAAAGGTGACCCTGCGATCCTTGAGGAGAAACCATGGGGTACGACATTCGGTTACCCCGTGACATATAACCTGTACGGACAGCCCTCTCCGTATGAGCACAATGTAACAAGAAGAAACACCAAGCTTCTCTCGTCGGGGAACTGGTATGCTTCCATCGCTATGTGTCCCATTCAGGATATGAACGGGATCATCACGCCGAACGGCCTGTTCTTCAGCAGATGTCATGGCGGTACGGCGGAGATCGATCCGAATGAACACAGATTGATGATCCACGGTCTTGTAGAGAAGACATTGGTATTGACAATGGATGAGCTCAAGCGTTATCCGAGTGTAAGCCGTATTCACTTCATCGAGTGTCCTGCCAACGGCGGTCCGGAGTGGAGAAACCCGCAGTTCCCGTCTATCCAGTTCGCGAAGGGTATGATGAGCTGTGCAGAGTGGACAGGTGTCTACATCAAAGACATTCTTAAAGATCTTGGGCTCAAGCCAAATGCCAGATGGATGCTTGCTGAGGGTGCAGACAACTCTCACATGGGTAGAACCGTGCCTATCGACAAGGTGCTTGATGATGCAATGGTTGTTTGGGCACAAAACGGTGAAGCGCTTAGACCGGAGCAGGGATATCCGATCAGATTGCTTGTTCCAGGCTGGGAAGGTAACCTCTGTGTGAAATGGCTCTGCCGCCTTGAGTTTGGCTCCGGACCTTGGTTTGCAAAAGAAGAGACAGCCAAATATACGGCATTGAAGCCAAGCGGAAAAGCGATCCAGCACTTCTACGCGAACGAAGTCAACTCTGTCATCACCTCTCCATGTCCGGAAAAGCCATGGACAGACCTCAAGAAGGGTGATATCGTTGAAATCGAAGGGCTTGCATGGTCCGGTATGGGAACGATCGAAGGTGTGGACATCACATTTGACGGCGGAAAGAACTGGGTTGAAGCAAACCTGAAAGGACTTGTGCTACCCAAAGCATGGACACGCTTCAGCTTCATTTACAAGTGGGACGGCAAGCCGATCATCCTTGGAAGCCGTGCGAGAGATGATGCAGGACACATTCAGCCAAGTGTCAAGGCAGAACGTGAGGTGATGGGTGTCGAATCCGTATATCACAGAAACGGTATTCATACCTGGGAAGTAACAGCTAAAGGGGAGGTGAACAATGTTCAAGTCTTATCGTAATCTAATGTTGTCTGCAGTCGTTGTCGCTGCCGCATCAACATCACTGCTCGCAGGAAGTGACGCATCCAGAGTGTATGCTAACGGAAAAAAAGTCATTGATGGTGGTTCTACATATCCTGTAAAGGACGGTAAAACATCAGCATACTTTGTCAATGAAAAAGCACATAAAGGCTTGGTGAAGTTTGGTAGAGCGGCAACACCTGACGAGATCAGAGCGTGGGATATCGATGTCATGCCTGACGGTACCGGTCTTCCGGAAGGAAAAGGTACAGTTGAGGACGGCGATGCTATCTATGAAGAGAAGTGTGCGGCATGCCACTTCGACTTCGGTACCGGTGGTGCAGGTTATCCGGCACTCCAAAAAGGAAATGCTTATGAAGGTCATAAAACACTGACCAATCAGCGAGTGAACGGTAACGATGAAGGACCTATACGTGTATTTGGTACCTACTGGCCGTATGCAAGTACACTATGGTGGTACATCAAGACAGGTATGCCTCACCCTCATCCTATGTCTTTGACGGATGATGAAGTGTATGCACTCTGTGCCTATATCATCTCTATCAACGAACTGAAGATCGACGGAGAAGAGCTTGATGACGAGTATGAACTCAACAGAGAGAAGTTCCTCAAACTGAAAATGCCTAACGTTGACGGATTTATTCCTGAGATTCGTGGTAAGAACGGTTTGGAAAATACCCGTAAGTTCTTTAACGACTTTAACAATTACGGGATTGGTCCTGTGAGCAAAAAGACAAGATGTATGAAAAACTGCTTCAAGGGTGAGCCGAAACTCGCACGTATTCAGGGAGCAGGAATCAGTGACTATCAGCCGCCACTTTCGAACAAGAAAGATCTTCCCAAGAAGAAAGAGGGAGCAGGTGCAGAGCATCCGGGTAAAAAAGCCTATGAAGCTTCCTGTGCAGTCTGTCACGGTACAGATGCAATGGGCGCACCGATGGTCGGCAACAAAGATGCCTGGGCTGCTGTGACCAAAAAAGGTATGGATAAGGTATACTATAACGCGATCCACGGTATTAACGGTATGCCTCCAAAGGGTGGTACATCACTACCGGACGATAAGATCAAAGAGATCGTAGACTATATGGTGGGTGCAAGCAAATAGCGATTCACATTTGCTTCACAATAATTAGTGTATAATGGTACTCAAGGTGTAAACCTTTTGTACCTATCAATTCAG
>JAJRRK010000035.1 GCA_024279555.1 Campylobacterales bacterium | reverse complement strand
GGTCTTGTCGTCACGCAGCAGGATGTTGTATTTGGGTTTGAGCTGCTTGATGAGCGAGTTCTCCAGGATGAGTGCATCCTCTTCGCTTCCGACAATGATATACTCGAGGTGCTCTGCTTCAGAAAGCATTTTGAGGATACGCGGGCTCTGTGAAGGGTTAGGGCGGAACTCGGGGGAGAAGCGCCAGTAGCTTTTGACTCTGTTTTTGAGACTCTTTGCCTTACCGACATAGAGCAGTTTCCCCCGCGCATCGAAGTATTGATAGATCCCGGGCGTATCGGGAAGGTTCTTGATTACAGATTGCACAGGATGGTCTCTTTGATCTTTTCAAATGTCTGTCTAAGGTCTGGGTCTTCTGTCTCTATGGCAAAATCACTGCTGGCAAGTTCATGATAGTAGGGGATTGTCTGCTCCTGAGAGTTCTCTTTGATGACGGAGCGGTATTTGCTGTGGAAAATAGCGACCTCTTTTGCCTGTAGCATCGTACACTCCGGGTCGAGTGAACCCAGCTGTGTTAATACGCTTTTTAATAAATCTCTATTATAATGAAGTTCCATTTTAAAACCGGGATGTGTGACCGCCACGAAGAGTGTTTCGTTCCGAATGTAGACGAACGCGATCGCTTTTTGCCATTTCTCTCCCAGAAGGGAGATGAATTTTCTGTAGCACGCCTGCTGTTTCAAATATTTGAATTGAGGTTGACTGGTAAGATGAGACAAGATCATAGACGCATTTTTCATAGAGTGATTATAGCATCAGTTTGCTGTATGGTATTGGCAGGCTGCGGACACAAGACCGATCCGGTCTATGTTCCGGATACACCACAGCAAGCGCAGCATCAACAATAAGGAGCCGGTGTGAATAAATATGATGTGATCATTATCGGAGCGGGGATCGCCGGTTTGTATGCCGCGATGAAGCTGCCGGCAAGCAAAAAAGTGCTGGTTGTTTGCAAGGATATCCCCTGGGAGTGTAATACCTTCTACGCACAGGGAGGGATGGCGACAGCATTGAACGAAGCGGATGTGCCTGTGCATATCGAAGATACGATGGCGGCGGGTGCCTACCATAACGACCCCAAAGCGGTTGAGATCCTTTCGAAAACTTCATTGCGGACAACGCCGGAAATGATCGAGGCGGGCATGGAATTTGACCGGGATGAAAAAGGGAACATTCTCTACACCAAGGAGGCAGCGCACTCGGTACCCCGCATCGTCCATGCCGGTGGAGATGCAACGGGGCGCTATATGCACTACTTTGCCATGGTGCAGAACAAGCATCAGTTGCAGCGTAACACGCTTGTTTATGATCTGCTGATACAGAACGGAAGGTGTTACGGAGTCAAGGCGACAGTCAATTACGAGCCGACGACCATCTACGCCGATGATGTCATCATCGCCTCGGGAGGCGTAGGATCGCTCTATGCCTACAATACAAACTCCCGTACAGTCTCTGCCGATATCCACGGTATCTGTGTGGAGAAGGGGATCGAACTGGCCGATATGGAGTTCATGCAGTTCCACCCGACGGTATTCGTTGATACGCCGTATGCCCGAAAATTGTTGCTGACGGAAGCACTGCGTGGAGAGGGAGCCCATGTGGTGGGAGAGAAAGGAAACCGTTTTCTTTTTGAGTATGACGAGAGAGGAGAACTCGCCAGCCGTGACATCGTGGCGCGTGGGATCTTCGACTATAAACGCAAAACGGGAGAGAATGCCTATCTGGACTTTTCCATGTTTGAAGAGAAGTGGTTTCATGAACGCTTTCCCAATATCACCCATACATTCGCCGCGATAGGGTACCACTTCCCGCAGGACAGGATCTCCATCTCTCCGGCATTCCACTATGCCAACGGCGGTATCAAATGCGATACCAACGGTTGCATTCCCGGCATGGAGGGGCTTTATGTCATAGGTGAGGCAGCGCGTACCGGTGTACACGGTGCCAACAGGCTTGCTTCAAACTCCCTGCTCGAAGGTGTGGTTTTTGCCCGGCGTGCTGTGGAGCATCTGCTCTCCAAAGGACATCAACAGGTACAGACACCTGCATTTGAGAAGGATTATGGTAACATTCTGCACAAAGAAAATGACAAGGTTTACAAACAGAAACTGCGTCAGGTTATGTGGGAAGACATTGGGATCATCCGCACCACCAAAGGACTGCATGAAGCCAAGAATCTGATCTATGATATGAAGAATCAGGAGATCGGAAGACTGCTTCAACTGCGTCTCAATACGGCTTCTGCTATCGTTGAGGCGGCACTGGCGCGTACAGAATCTTTGGGGTCGCACTATATCGAATCTGACTGATTCTATGTATTGCCCTATTTTACATCAAACAGGAGAATCGATGCACGAGCAAATGCACTTAACGACAACATGGGTGGGGATCCTCTCCCTGATCATCTTTATTGTAGGCTACTACTTCATTGCGACCGAGGATAAGTACCATATCAACAAAGCCAAGCCGGCATTGTTGGCGGGTACGGGGATATTTATGCTCATCGGTCTCTATTTCTCTATCAACGGACTTGACGGACACTATCTGGAAGAGGAAGTACAGAAACTGATCGTTGAGATCGCGGGGATATTTTTCTTCCTGATGGTTGCGATGACCTATATTGAAGCGATGATCGACCGTGGGGTCTTCTCAGCACTGCGTTACAGGCTGGTCTCCAAGGGCTATACGTACAAAAAACTCTTTTGGGTGACAGGCTTGCTGGCTTTCTTCATCTCTCCTGTCGCGGACAACCTGACAACGGCACTGATCCTCTCGACAGTACTCTTGACCATTGATAGAGAGAACAAGCAGTTCCTTGTTCCCGGTGCTATCAACATCGTCGTTGCCGCCAATGCCGGTGGGGCATGGTCGCCTTTTGGTGACATTACAACCTTGATGGTATGGGTGGACGGCAAGGGTGATTTCACGGAGTTCCTGTTCCTCTTCCCTGCGGCGTTCCTGGGCTGGTTTCTCACAGCATTCCTCCTCAGCCGTTATGTACCAGAGGGTGAGCCTCCGTTCAATGCCGACGAAGAGAAAGCGGAGATCCAGGAGGGCGGCAAGCAGATCATCGGTCTTTTCGCACTGACCATTGCTTTGGCGGTACTTTCCCACCAGGTACTGCATCTGCCTGCGATGTGGGGAATGATGTTCGGTCTGGCGCTGCTGAAGATATATGTCTATTATATCAACCAAAACAGCGGTCCGACACAACTCAATGCCTTCAGTTGGATCGCAAAGATCGAGAACGATACGCTGCTCTTCTTTTTTGGTATTTTGGCTGCCGTAGGCGGATTGCATTTCCTTGGATTCCTTGAGTACTTTACGGCACTCTATAATGAGTTTGGCGCAACGGCGGTCAACATCGGGGTCGGGTTCCTCTCGGCCGTGGTCGACAATGTACCGGTCATGTCCGCGGTGCTCAAGGCCGATCCGAATATGGGCGCAGATGCGCAGTCACAGTGGATGCTGGTCACGATGACGGCGGGAGTGGGCGGAAGCCTGATTTCCTTTGGTTCGGCTGCGGGTGTCGGTGTCATGGGAAAAATGCACGGCATCTACACGTTTGCTTCGCATATGAAGTATGCATGGACCGTTCTGCTTGGCTATATTGTCTCGATCATTATCTGGTATGTACAGTTTGAGCTGCTGCATATCGGTGCACACCACCTTGCCAAATAGGCATGGTGTGTAACCCTCAGCATTGCCGCGGCAAGGTTGAGGGTTATACACTACACAAGGAAACGACCCTATGAAACAAGTACCTATCCTGGTCCTCGACTTCGGATCACAATATACACAGCTCATTGCCAGAAAACTCAGAGAATCCGGTGTCTACACCGAAGTGGTTCCGTACCGTGAAAGTATCGACGATATCAAAGCACGCAAACCGCAGGGGATCATTCTCTCGGGCGGCCCGGCATCGGTTTACGCCGAAGATGCCTACCATCCCGATGAGGGTGTTTGGGATCTTGGACTGCCAATTCTCGGTATCTGCTACGGAATGCAGCTGATTACACAGCACTTCGGCGGTTCTGTTATTCCGGCAGACCATCATGAGTACGGCAAGGCAAAGCTGCACATCGAGAAGGAAGATTCTCCGATCTTCAAGGATGTCAAGCAGGACTCCACTGTATGGATGAGTCACGGAGACCGTGCCGAGAGACTGCCGGAAGGTTTCGAAGTGATCGGAACGAGCGAAAACTCTCCCTATGCGGCGATCGCAGACGAGAGCCGTAACATTTACGCCTTCCAGTTCCACCCGGAGGTGCACCACTCCGAAGAGGGCGTGGTGATGCTCAAGAATTTTGCCAAGCATATCTGCGGCTGTGAGAGCACATGGAATATGGGAAGCTTCGCCAAAGAGAAGATCAAGCAGATTAGAGAGCAGGTAGGGGACAAAAAGGTACTTTGCGGCGTGTCGGGCGGTGTGGACTCCTCCGTTGTTGCGGCACTGCTGCACGAAGCACTCCCCAAAGAGCAGCTTATCTGCGTCTTCGTCGACCAGGGACTGCTGCGCAAGGACGAGGCAGAACAGGTACAGGACATGTTCAAACTGCTGGACATTCCGCTTATCACCATCGATGCGAAAAAAGAGTTCATGGAAGTGCTTGCAGGCGTGACAGACCCTGAACAGAAGCGTAAAGCGATCGGCGAGAAGTTCATCGAAGTCTTCGACAAAGAGGCGAGTAAGCATACGGATGTAAGCTTCCTTGCACAGGGTACGCTCTATACCGACGTGATCGAGTCTGTTTCGGTCAAAGGTCCCTCCAAGACCATCAAGTCGCACCACAATGTCGGAGGACTGCCAGACTGGATGACCTTCGAACTGGTCGAGCCGCTGAGAGAGATATTTAAAGATGAAGTGCGTAAACTCGGACTCGAATTGGGACTGCCCAAGCACATGATCGGTCGTCACCCCTTCCCCGGACCGGGTCTTGCCATCCGTGTCATGGGCGAAGTGAATGAAGAGGCGCTCAGACTGCTGCGCGAGTCTGATGCCATCATGCAAGAAGAGCTCAGAGCCACAGGATACTACGACAAAGTGTGGCAGGCATTTACTGTACTGCTCAACGTACAGTCCGTCGGTGTCATGGGAGACAACCGTACCTACGACAATACCGTCTGTGTCCGTATGGTCGAATCGGTTGACGGTATGACAGCCACTTTCGCGCATATCCCGCATGATGTATTGGAGAATATCAGCCGCCGTATCATCAATGAGATCGACGGGATCAACAGGGTGGTGTATGATATCTCTTCCAAGCCCCCAGCCACTATCGAGTGGGAATAATGCTCCTTATTTCGTATCATCTTCGGATGATGCGGTTCAGTCACTTAACAACTTTCAAATCTGCAGGGAATATCCCATAGGGTCGGTTTACCGACCAAAAATATACCCCGCAATACATTCGGTCGGTAAACCGACCCTACGAAATTCTGTATGATTAATTTTTCTTCTGCTATAATGATCGATATTTCAAAAAAGGATAGTGACGATGAAAAAGATGATGGCAGTTGCAGCTGGGATTGCAGGTATATTCATGATAAGCGGATGCGGGCAGTCTATTCCGAATCCATTGGATGAGAAAGAGTGTGCGACATTGGAAAAGAAGATGATTCAGACTGATACCTTCATCGAGAATGTATCGGCAATGGATCCGGCGCATGTTGAGGAGATGTTAGCAGCCGTTCCTCAAGCGGAGATTACAAAGGCGATGACAAAGCAAAATGCACTCAAAGATGCAAAGCGTCGTAAAGCAAGACTTGAAGCACAATTCCAGAGTGCCGGATGTAAAAAAGAGTTCTAACACATTTTCCCTCCCCTGTACCTTCTGTCTCAACAGGAGGTGCTTCCCCTCCCTCTTTATACTGTGTTTTTCATATTTGGTATGAAAGAGAAGAGCATCGTCTATTCCATAAGGTTTAGTCACTTTAGCTAAACTTTCTTTCAAAAAAACTTGAAATATTTCTCAAAATATACTATAATCCGGAAAATTTAACACAAAATGAGGAGAAACCGTATGGCAAAACATCAGTTTCAGACAGAGATAGGGCAGTTGCTTAAGCTTATGACACATTCGCTCTATTCGAACAAAGAGATCTTTCTAAGAGAGCTCATCTCCAATGCGAGTGACGCAATCGACAAATTCAACTACCTGAAGTTGACAGATGACCGTTTCAAAGATGAGGAGTGGTCAGGGAAAATATCGATTAAACTTGACAAAGAGGACGGCTCGCTGACCATCGGAGACAACGGCATCGGTATGAACGAAACCGATCTCATGGAGAATCTTGGGACCATTGCCAAGTCCGGTACCAAGGCATTCATGGAGCAGATGACCGGTGATGCGAAGAAGGACTCTAACCTCATTGGACAGTTTGGGGTCGGGTTCTACTCTGTATTCATGGTCGCATCACATGTCGATGTCATCTCCAAAAAAGCGGGAGAAGATCAGGCATACAAATTCTCGACCGACGGAACAGGTGAATATGAGATCAAGCCTGTGACCAAAGAGTCACATGGGACGGTTATCTATATCAAGCTCAAAGAGGATGAGAAGGAGTTCCTTGACAAGTGGCGTGTTGAAGAGGTGGTCAAGAAGTACTCCAACCATATCGCCTACCCGATCATACTCAACTATGAGGATGTCGAGTATGAGGGTGAAGGGGATGACAGAAAAGAGAAGAAGGTGCACAAGACCGAGCAGATCAATGCAGCGACCGCACTCTGGACCCTGCCCAAGAGCGAGCTGACAGAAGAGGATTACATTGAGTTCTACAAAACCATCGCGCATGACAGTGAAGATCCGCTGCTCTACCTGCACAACAAGGTAGAGGGTGCCAACGAATTCACGACACTCTTCTATGTTCCGTACACCGCACCAATGGATATGTACAGAGCGGATTATCAGCCTGGTGTCAAGCTCTATGTCAAACGTGTATTCATCACCGATGATGACAAAGAGCTGTTGCCGCCGTATCTGAGATTTGTCCGCGGGATCATTGACAGTGAGGATCTGCCTTTGAATGTCAGCCGTGAGATCCTGCAGGAGAACCGCATTTTGGCGAACATCAAGCAAAATTCGGTCAAGAAGATCCTCACTGCCATCAAGAAGCTAGAGGGCGAAAAGTTCGACCGTTTCGTGTCACAGTACAACCGTGTGATCAAAGAGGGGATCTACACTGATTTCACCAACAAAGAGCTGTTGCTTGAGATCGTTCGTTACAAGAGCTCAAGCGAGGAGGGGATGGTCTCATTCGAGGATTATATCTCCAGAGGGGACAGTGAGAAGAAGGAGATCTACTACATCATCGGGGAGGATGAGAAGGTGCTGAGAAACTCTCCTCTGCTTGAGGCTTATAAAAAAGCGAACATCGAAGTGCTCATCATGGATGACTATGAGGTTGATAGCATCGTCACACCGATGATCGGAGAGTACAAAGGCTGGACGCTTAAGGACATTACGACCATCGAAGCGCCGGATTCCCGTACCGAAGAGGAGAAGAAGGAGATTGAAGAGGAGTTCAAGCCACTGATTGAGAAGTTCAAAGAGACACTTGGTGACGAGATTAAAGAGGTGAAGATCTCTACCCGTTTGACAGAGTCTCCAAGCTGTGTGGTCAAAGACAGCTCTGATCCGATGGTGGGTATGGCGGCAATGTTCGCACAGATGGGACAGGAGATGCCTGAGATCCCGCTCATTCTCGAGATCAATCCTGACCATGAAATGATCAAGAAGCTCGAGAAGGTTGAAGATGATGAAACCTTTGCCGATATGGCATGGGTACTGCTTGATACCGCCAAACTCTCCGAAGGTATGGAGCCTAAAGACAAGAGTGCCTTTGCGCACCGTGTAGCCAAACTGGCAGCCAAAGCACTCTGATCCGCAATATGTTGGGCGAAAGCCCAACCTTTTATGTTATAATCTCTCTAATTTCAACTTATCAATCAGGAACCATTTTGAACCATCAACCTATGTCTTCACAGAAAAAAGCGACAGTGGTCTCTACATCAGTAGCAACCGTACTGGTTTTTGTCAAACTGATCATCGGCATTGCCAGCGGGTCGGTTGCGGTACTTGCCTCCGCTATCGACTCTTTGCTCGATATGGGCGTTTCCATTTTCAACTTTTTTGCCATTAAGAAAGCCGAAGAGGAGCCCGATGAGCATTACCATTACGGCAAAGGAAAGATCCAGGCGATCGCTGGGGTGATCGAGGGAACCATCATTACAATGTCAGGTCTCTACATTATCTATGTCGCTATTGAGAAGCTTTTGCACGGCAAGGAAACCAGCCTGCTGATCCCCTCCATCATCGCGATGGCGATCTCTATCGTTATTACCTGGTTTCTGGTGCGCTATCTGCTCAAGGTTGCCGAAGAGACGAACAATATCGTCATCAAAGCCGATGCGCTGCACTACAAGACAGACCTCTGGAGTAACGCAGCAGTTCTTCTTTCTCTGGGACTTGTTTCCGTTACAGGGTTTGACAGTATCGATGCGATCTTCGGTATGGGGATCGGGCTTTATATCATCTACTCTGCCTACGAGATCATTGTAGAAGGGGTGGAGATACTGCTTGACAGAGCGTTAGATCCCGAGATGGTCGAGCAGATCAGGAAGATCATCGAGAGTCATCCCGAGGTGACCAGTTACCACTGGCTCAAAACCCGTACGGACGGCACTACCAACTTTGTGGAGTTCCACATGGTACTGCGTCCCAACATGCTGCTGCTTGAGGCGCACCGTATCGCCGATGAGATCGAGATGAAGATCATGGCGCTTGACCCTAACAAGCGCTGGGTCATCACACCGCATTTTGATCCCTACGATGATTCGGATATGAACGAAGCGATGCTCCATGGCAAACCGCTGTTTGACCCGGAGACACTGAAAAAAGATGACTGACAGACCCGTCTATCTGCTCTCGCCGGTCGTTCATGAAGGAACGATCTCTCTGCCGATGATCGGTTTTAGCCGTGTGGCAGATACACTCGCACTGGAATCGGCGGATACGCTGATGTTCACCTCCAAACAGGCGGTCAAAACAGCCGATGCCATCGACAAAAGATGGAGAGAGTACCCCTCGGTCGCCATTGGCGGCGCGACCAAAAAGCAGATCGAATCGCTTGGCGGCACGGTGATCTACCACCCCAAACATTTTTACGGCGAGACACTTGCAGAAGATATTGCCGCTTTTTTTGCCGACAGGAAGATACTCTATCTGCGCCCCGAAGAGGTTTCATTCGATGCCAAAGGTTTTTTGGCAAAAAAAGGCATCGTTTTACAGGAGCAGGTGATCTACGAGACACGCTGCATCGCTTACAGCAAGGAGAAAGCCCCCGAACCGGGCGCGATCATCATCTTTACTTCCCCCTCGACGATCCGCTGCTTTTTCAAAAGTTTCAGATGGGATGAGAGCTATACCGCCGTGGTCATCGGAGATGCGACAAGAGAGCATCTGCCTGAAAACGTGGATTTCGCAGTGGCAGATGAACCCTTAATCGCCTCCTGTATTGCAAAAGCAGGGGAGATTTTAATGACTTCTAACGGCAAATAGGCTATAATTTACCTACCTGGATGGTTCGACCACTGTAATATGGGGTCCAACATTTCGTATTTGCGGGACATGTAGTGAGCGCGGTGTGCGGGCACTTCCGTTTGAGCCTGGAAACGGGCGAGGATCTGCCCCCTAAAGCGCTCCTCTCTCCTGCACCGTTGGCTTATTAGGGCCGACTGATGTACAGAACGGCCATCCGGGTAGCTCATTGGTCATTGTCATTGCACGCAAGAGCTTCCGAAAAAATTACGACGTACTAAGTGTACGCCTTTAATTTTTTCGAAACCTCTTACGCACAAGCACAACAACCACTGAGAATACTACAGTGATAAAATAATACATCCCGGAGAAAAGAATGAAAATACTGATCATAGGCAGCGGCGGACGAGAATACTCTATCGGACTGGCACTGAGTAAAGATGAAAATGTAGAGAAGATATGGTTTGCACCGGGAAACGGGGCGACCGATGAGCTTGGAGAGAACCTCTCCATGACTGACTTCAACGCATTGGCGGACTTTGTCGAGGAGCATGGTATCGATCTGACCATTGTTGGTCCCGAGGCTCCTTTGGTCGAGGGGATCGTGGATGTCTTCAAAGCAAGAGGGCTGACCATCTTCGGTCCTACGGCAAAGGCGGCGCAGCTGGAGGGCTCGAAAATCTTCATGAAGAATTTCCTTGCGCGACACAATGTCCCTACGGCGCGCTACATCGAAACCGCTTCACTCGAAGAAGCCTACAAGTTCATCAACACCCTTGAAGCACCCATCGTCGTCAAAGCTGACGGGCTCTGCGGCGGTAAAGGGGTGATTATCGCCCAAAGCCATGACGAGGCGAAGAAGGCAGCGGGCGAGATGCTCTCAGGCAACGCCTTTGGTGAAGCAGGTACGGCGATCGTCATAGAAGAGTTCCTCGACGGCTATGAGCTTTCGGTCTTTGCCGTATGTGATGGGAAGGATTATGTGGTGCTTCCTGCCGCGCAGGATCACAAACGATTGCTTGACAATGACGAGGGACCCAATACCGGCGGAATGGGTGCCTATGCACCGACGCCGCTGGTCAATGACGAGATCTACCGTAAGCTTGACGAACGCGTTATCAAGCCGACCCTCAAGGGGATGGAAGAGGAGGGGATGCCCTTTACCGGTGTGCTTTTTATCGGCGTGATGGTGGTCAAGGGTGAGCCGATTATTCTCGAGTACAATGTCCGTTTCGGCGATCCTGAATGTGAAGAGTTGATGCCGCTGCTGGAGTCTCCCGCAAGCGAACTTTTCTACAAAGCGGCAACAGGTGACCTGAAAAACGCCCAAATTGCGTTCAAGGATCAGTATGCTGTGGGTGTGGTGATGGCAAGCAGGGACTACCCCTATAAAAGTTCGCCGCCTGCGGAGATCATTATCGATGAGATCCACCATGAAGAGCTCAAGAAGAATGCCCATATCTCGTTTGCCGGTGTCAGCCGAGGAGAGGACGGCAAACTCTATGCGACCGGCGGGCGTGTGCTTGTCTGCGTGGGATTGGGCGATACAATAAAAGAGGCTAGAGACCGCGCCTATATGCTGGTAGGGCAGGTACATTTCGCCGGGAAACAGTGCCGTACCGATATTGCCTATCAGGCGCTTCAGGATGCATAATGGAGACGAACACCCTTCCGATCGCTCCCAACAGTAAGCGTATCTGGTCCTTTGTCATAGACGACATGGTCATTAACTTCTTTTTGATGATCATCTTCTATGAACCCATGAAGGAGCTGATGGGCAGTATCACTGTGGTGGACGAAGCGGCGATCATGATGGTTAACCAGTTTATCATGCAGAATATCATAATCGTCTTCGCAGTCAAAGTACTCTACCATACCCTGCTTATTTGGCAGACAGGTATGACACTGGGCAAGTATCTGCTGCGTATCAAAGCGGTCGACATGAATACAGGGAACCTTCTCTCTTTCCAGCAGGCGTTCTGGCGTGCTTCGGTAAGACTTGTCAGTGAAATGTTCTTCTATCTTGGCTTTCTTTTTGCCTTCTTTTCCCCGCTGCACCAGACGCTGCATGACAAACTCTCCAACTGTGTAGTGATCGATGCGTAGCATTCTCTCTCTCCTTACAGCATTTCTGATGTCTCTGGGCATGCTTTATGCTGAGGAGGCAGAGAGGAACAATATTGAGATCACCGCTATCCATGTTACAGGCAGCAGCACGACCATGGAAGCAAAGGACGGGGTGGTCGTCTATTATCAGGATGCTATCATCCATGCAGACGAGGCACGCTATGACAAAGGGGCACACCGCCTGGTTCTTGACGGCAATGTCGAAATGATCGGTTATCAAGGTACCAAAGAACACACCTCCCATATGGAGATCGACACCCAGACCAATGTGGTGACCTTTAAAAAGCTCTTCTTTACCAATGAGAATGATGTCTGGCTGCTGACCAACGATGCCAACCGTACGGATGGGAACTATACCTTCGGTCAGAGCATGCTTTCAAGTTGTGATGTCGAAGATCCTCTGTGGAAGATGATGTTCTCTGAAGCGAAGTATGACAGCGATGACAAGTATATGCAGGTCTATGATGCCAAGGTGTACTTTGAAGACATGCCTGTATTCTACTTCCCCTATCTGGCTTTCTCGACGGACAACCGGCGGAGCTCAGGTTTGCTTTTCCCTCTTTTTGGATACAGTAGCAATGAGGGCTTCATCTATGAGCAGCCCGTCTACTGGGCGATCAGTGACAGTATGGATCTGGAGTTCAACCCACAGATCAGGACGGAGAGAAGTATCGGAATGTATGCAACCTACCGTTTTGCCGATTCTCCCTACTCTTCAGGGCAGTTAAGGCTGGGATATTTCAAGGATAAGGCATCCTATGCAGAAGCGTATGGTCTGCCCGAAGAGAGGCACTACGGACTGGAGTTCCTTTATGATTCGTCAAATCTCTTTGGCCGCTACCTTCCCGAAACGTATACAGACGGGTTTTATGTAAACATTACGCTGCTTAATGATATTGACTACCTGAACCTCCAGAAGACACATCTGAGCCACTTTGGTCAGGTACCTCTACAGGAGTCGAGGCTCAACTATTTTCTACACAATGATGACTGGTACGGTGCCATGTATGCCAAATACTATATCGATACCAGACTGCCCGACAATGGCAGTACGATCCAAACACTGCCGAACCTGCAGTTCCACAAATATCTCAAAAGCCTTTTTTGGGACAACCTGACCTACTCGCTCGATCTTCAGACCAAAAGACTCGACCGTAAGGATGGACCGACGCTAAATCAGGCGGAGTTCAGGGTACCCATTGAGCTGAACTTCTCTCTCTTTGACGACTACCTGAACATCACACTGGGTGAGGAACTTTACTACGGCCGTTTCTTCTTCGGGAACGACGATACGCTTCAATACGACTATTTTCAGTACAACAGTAATGTCCATACCGCAAAACTCTTCAGTGATCTGACCAGAGAGTATAATGGTTTCATCCATGTACTTCAGCCCTCTTTGCAGTATATCAAGCCGGGAACCGAAAGTCAGAAACCGGTCGATTTCGATACGCTTATCGGCACAGAGGAGCAGGTACGCGACCTCTTTTCTGTAGGACTGCCCGAAGAGGAGGTGCTTTTTTCACTGAACCAGTATTTCTATGACGAAGAGATGAACCTTTTTTTCTTCCAGCGTCTCTCTCAGGGCTACTATCCCAACAGGGACTACGAGCTGGCGGAGATCAGCAATGAGATGCGGTATATGTGGAAGCACTGGACTTTTTACAACCGGCTCTACTACTCCTATGAGTTCAGTGACATCAGTGAATCCTCCACCTATATCACCCTGAACGAAGGGGACTATTATGTCAGCGTGGGGCATACCTTCAAGCAGCTGCTCTCGGAGAGTGACAACAATGTCACCTCCAATGATCTCAATATCAATTTCAGATACGATTATGACGAGCGTCTCTCCTTCAACGGCGGTGTCACATACAATATCGAAGCGTCGGCAAGCAGGTTGTGGCATCTGGGGGCTGCCTACAGACGGGACTGCTGGAGCATCACCGCACAGCTCAATGCCGATATCCTCCCCCGGCCGACGGATATTCCGGGGCAGAACACTTATACCCAGGAGTATGGTTTCATGGTACAGTTGAACTTCATCCCCTTTGCCACCATCGGGACGGGACAGTAGCCATGCAGAGTCCGGTAGAGACCCTCGAAGAGGCGCTGGAGATACTGGAGCTTCCTAAACTGATCACCAAGGAGGATATCCGCAAGCAGTACCGTTTTCTTGCAAAGAAGAATCACCCGGATATTGGCGGCAGCGAAGAGAAGATGGAGCGGCTCAATGCCGCCTATAGACTTTTGATGAAGTATATAGAGGATTTTCGTTATACTTTTGATGAAGATGAGGTCAACAGACAATTTCCAGGAGTGGACCATGCACAACGATTTAAACCCTGATACAATCTTCTTTGAAAATCGGAAGGATGCGGCTGCCCAGCTCATCGAGACTCTCCCCTTGGAGCTTTTGCGAGCGAACGAGACGGTGGTTATCGGCGTGAGCGAAGGCGGTGTTTATTTTGCCGATCAGATTGCCAGAGCGGTGGATGCTCAGATGGATATTTTGCTTACCGAGCCCATTTTGGCACCCAACAACCCCGAAGTGGCGATCGCGATGATCTCCGAGACAGAAGAGGTAGTGATGCACAAGGCGCTCATCGATGCTTTTGATATCAATGAAGATTTCGTCTATAACGAAGCACAGCGTAAATACGATGAAGAGGTGCTCAGTTATGTCTACCGGTACCGCAAAGGGAAGGATCTGCTCTCTCTCAAGGGGAAGTATGTGGTACTGGCTGATGAGTGCATCGAGACAGGGCTGACAATGATGGTGGCGCTCAAGTCGGTCATCGCCAGAGAGGCGAAGAATATCTATATTGCCACACCTATTCTGGACCGGACGGTCTATGAGAACCTTCTGGCGGTATGTGACGATGTTTTCTGTCCTCATAAGATACAAGACTATATTTCGATAGAATACTACTATAAAGTATTTCTGCGTCCCGATTTCGATGAGATCCTTCAGATAGTAGAGTCATATGAGAAATTTGAGAAAACGATAGAGAGTGAAACTGAATAAAAAGGAAAGCAAAACGTATGAAAGAGATGATCATAAAGGTCAATGTCAACAATCTTGAAGAGACATTCGAGTGCAACAAAATAGCCAAGCAAGCAAGCGGTGCGGTGATGTACCGTCAGGGAAAGGCAGTGCTGATCGCGGCAGTCGCCATTGATGAGAAGCCGGTAGAGGAGGATTTCCTGCCTCTGACCGTACAGTATATTGAGAAGGCGTATGCCGCGGCGAAGATCCCCGGAGGATTCGTTAAGCGTGAAACGAAACCGGGTGATTTTGAAACCCTTACCTCGCGTATCGTCGACCGTTCCCTGCGTCCACTTTTTCCCGAGGGGTTCCACTATCCTGTGACGATCACCGTTATGGTGGTTAGCAGTGACAGTGAGGTTGACATGCAGGTAGCAGCGCTCCATGCGGCATCTGCTGCGCTCTATATTTCGGATATTCCCGTCACCCGTGCCGTCGGTGCGGTGCGTATTGGAAAGATCGACGGGGAGCTGGTGGTCAATCCTACCCTTTCGCAGCAGGATGAAAGTGTGCTCGATCTGCTGGTCGTGGGAGCGGACAGTGATGTTCTGATGATTGAGATGCGTACTATTGCTTCAGAGATCATTGATGATATCGAGGTCGATACAATCGATCCTATGATGGGAGCGGCACCGCTGATCCTCGAGCATCAGGAGAGTAATGAACTCGATGAAGAGGCGCTGGTTGAGGCGATCGCACTGGCACAGGAGGCGATCGCCAAGGCAAGCAGTGCCTATGTTTCTTCACTGGCACCGGCAGTCAGAGAGCCTCTGGTACTCGAGCTTGCAGAAGAGAAGGTCGATGAAGCACTTTATAACCATATCGCCACGCACTATGCGGAAGCGGTAGAGCGTGCGGTATCACACATGGCGAAGTCGGAGCGTTCGACAGAGCTGAAAAAAGTGCGTGCAGCGATCATGGAAGAGCTGGAGTTACAGGGGAAAGAGGCGGACAAGGCGCTGGTCTCCAAAGTGCTGGAGCGTTACAAGAAACATATCGTTCGCCGTATGATCCTCGATAAAGGTATCCGTGCTGACGGACGTGCGCTTGACGAGGTACGCCCTATCAGCATCGAGACCAACATCCTTCCCTCCGTGCACGGTTCATGTCTTTTTACCCGCGGGCAGACACAGGTATTGGTGACCGCCACTCTGGGGGATAAAAAAGATGCTCAGATGTTCGAGCTGATCACAGACAAGAACAGCCGTTCGGAAAACTTCATGGTACACTACAATTTCCCCGGTTTCTCTGTGGGAGAAGCAAAGTTCATCGGTGCACCGGGCAGAAGAGAGCTTGGTCACGGCAACCTTGCCAAGCGGGCGCTCGAACCGACGATTCCGCTGGAGTATGACGGCACTATCCGTCTGGTGGCTGAGGTACTTGAGAGTAACGGTTCCTCTTCCATGGCAACGATTTGCGGTGGTACGCTGGCACTGCGTTCGGCAGATATCGAGATGACAGACCTTGTAGCGGGTATCGCCATGGGGCTGGTGAGCGAGAACGGACAGCATGCGGTTCTCTCTGACATTATGGGGCTGGAGGATCATGACGGCGATATGGACTTCAAGATCGCCGGAACACGCAAGGGGATCACCGCACTCCAGATGGATATCAAGCTGGGAGGTATCGATCTTGATGTGCTCAAAGAGGCGCTGATACAGGCAAGCAGAGGCAAGAACCATATCCTCGACATCATGGAAGAGGCGGAGAAGAACATTGTCGAGAGCGGGGCGCTTCCGAGTACGGAGCACTTCACGATCAATCCGAGCAAGATCGGTGATATCATCGGAAAGGCGGGTGCGACTATCCGTGACATCATCGAGAAGTTCGAGGTGAGTATCGACCTCGACCGTGATGCCGGCGGCGTGAAGGTCTCGGGAGAGGATAAAGAGAAGGTCGCCGCGGCCAAGGAACATATCAAGAAGATCGCCGATACGCCGGTGAAGAAACAGATGAGTTACGAGGTGGGCAAGACCTACAAAGGCAAGGTCAAGCGTGTGGTCGATTTCGGTGTCTTTGTGGAGATGCCTGACGGTTTCGATGCGCTGCTGCATATCTCCAAGGTGGCCAAAGAGCGTGTGAACAACCTCAAAGAGCGCTACCATGAGGGAGACGAGATCGATGTGGTCGTCATGGAGCAGAAGGGTAAGAAGGTCGAGTTGGCGACACCGGAGTATCTGGGCTGACAATGAAACGGTATTGAGAGAAGGAGAAGGACAATGGGTATGACATTGATGTGGGTGATCCTGGCGGCAGTACTGCTCTATGTACTTAAAACCCTCTATGATGTCAATATCAGACATATTTATGACGAAGAGCCGGAGGAGAGTGTTGACCCCGGCAGACGTAAAGTGCGTGTCCTCCCAAAACTCGATATCGAACAGCCGCATGAACTGCCGCCGGGAGTCTCTCCCGAAGAGTCACTCCGTCAGGCCGAAAATTACAAAATGGAAGTCCCCGAGGAGTTCCAGAGTGAGGCGGACACGACAGATGCAGCGCCTCTTTTGGTGGTAAAAGAGCTGATTCCCGAAACGGAGCATATCGACCTGGACTGCTTCTCCTATTTCAAGGGGGCGAAGGTTCTGGTCGTAGAGGACAATCCTCTCAATCAAAAGATCATCAAAACGGTACTCAAGCAGTCCGGTATCGAATTGGATATCGCCGGGAACGGTCAGGAGGCGCTTGACCTTCTTTTCAAGGAGAAGCGGGAGTATGACCTGATACTGATGGATATCAGCATGCCGGTGATGGACGGGATCACCGCGACAAAAATCATACGTCGCGCATCACGTTTCAACCGTCTTCCCATTGTGACCTTTACAGCGTTCAGTCTCGGACCGGAGATTGAAGCGATGTTCAAAGCAGGGGCGAACGCCTATCTGACCAAGCCGCTGAACGTAGCGCAGCTTTACACCGTATTGATGCTTTTTATCGGCAATGTCAACCGCGGGCTCTCACCGGAAAAGATGCTGGAGATACAGGGGCTCGACACCAAAAAAGGTCTGGAGAACGCTGACGGTGACGAGCGTCTCTATGCCGAGAGACTCCGCCATTTCATTCACCGATACAGTCCCAGTATCGAACAGATCCCTCTGTGGATCACGGATGAGCGCTATGACAGGCTACGTCTCGAATGCAAGGAGATGCTGCCGCTTCTAAGCCAGATAGGCGCCTTTGACATGTATGAGATGGTGCAGGAGATGCAGCTTCAGTTCGTCTATCGCAACGAGCACCTGCTTGAAAAGTTCAAGCTTCTCTACCGTGCCACGATGCAGGCACTCATCGACACGATCAATGTCTACCTTGAAACACTCGAAAAACATGAAGAGAAAGCTGCACGCGATTAGGCTATTTTAAACACACTTTGGCTATAATTACGCCGTTTATACAAAGTGACAAGTAGGGAAATCCGTTGCATTTATGTGCGGGTTGGCAGCGGTAACGCTGTTTACGCTATCCGAACAGACTTTGGAAAACAGTCGAAGAGACTTAAACTCTACTAACTTAAAGGATACAATATGAAAAAGTTTTTTATGCTTTTCCTGGCACTTGGTGCTGTTGCTTTCGCCGGTGAAGGTGAATCTATGATCCAGGCTTACTCTGTCGTGGCTGCGGGTGTCGGTCTTGGACTTGCTGCACTCGGTGGTGCAATTGGTATGGGTCACACAGCGGCTGCGACTATCGCCGGTACTGCGAGAAACCCTGGTCTTGGCGGTAAGCTGATGACTACTATGTTCATCGCCCTTGCGATGATCGAAGCACAGGTTATCTATACACTGGTAATCGCGCTTATTGCACTCTACGCGAACCCTTTCCTCGGTTAATCCAAGGAAAGTTTAAGGTTGTGGCGGTATACTTCCGCTACAACTTTTTGTCAACCCTCATTTTAAAGTCTGATGGTCTTAAACCATTAACCACAAAATGCGTCAGTGGTGGAACGGTAGACACGCTACCTTGAGGGGGTAGTGCCCTAGTGGTGTGGAGGTTCAAATCCTCTCTGACGCACCATCTTCGATCTCTTTCTAAAGAAATTCATTCACTTATTGTTGGAATTGGCATATTAAATAAATCAAAAGCCATTGACAAGCCAGCACAGTAAAGTCACAATACTTAGCACTCCCTACTCAGCATTTTTTGTTATAATAATAGCAAGAAAAGGAAGAGGCAGCCCCCTATGACAAATATAATCTTATGCGGCGGGAGCGGTACACGACTGTGGCCGTTGAGCCGTACCCTTATGCCCAAACAGTTTGTCAAACTGTTCAACGGTGAATCACTGTTCCAGAAGACGGTAGAGCGAAACCAAAAAGCGTGTGATGCACAGTTTATTGTCTCCAATGCAGAGCAGTACTTTCTGGCAGTAGATCAAATAGATGAACATAACAACGATCATTCAAAATCAAACATTCAACATTCAACATTTCTATTGGAACCAGTGGGTCGTAACACTGCACCGGCTATTGCTCTTGCCTGTTTCGCCCTCGCTCCTGAAGAGATTGTTCTGGTGACACCCTCAGACCATCTCATCAAAGATGAAGCAGCTTACTTGGAAGCGGTAGCCAAGGCGAAAGATTTGGCAGCTTCGGACAACCTTGTCACCTTCGGTATTACACCGCAGTATGCAGAGACGGGATTTGGGTACATTGAAGCGGATACTTCTATGGTTTCGAGTGATAAGTTATGGGTTTCGGGTGAAGGATTAGATGTTAAAAGTTTTAAAGAGAAACCGGACATGGAAATAGCAGAAAGCTATCTATCGATCAACTCAAAACTCAAAACCCAAAACTTGCCACTTCAGTGGTACTGGAACTCCGGTATGTTCTGTTTCAAAGCTGGAATTTTCCTGGAAGAGCTTGAAAAACATTCTCCCCAGATCTTCAAAACGGCAAAAGAAGCGTTTGAAAACAGGAAGATTCAAGATGCTATATTGAGAATTGAATATTCTCGGATGGAAGCGATTCCCTCTGAGTCTATCGACTACGCTGTGATGGAGAAGAGTGCGCGTGTCAAAGTGGTTCCGGCTGACATTGGCTGGAGTGATCTGGGCAGTTTTGATGCACTGTACGAAGAGCTGCCTAAAGACAGCAACAAGAATGCAACTCAAAACGCAACACTTATCACACAAAATTCAGAAAACAACCTCGTTGTTTCTGACAAGCTGGTTGCGACGATCGATGTGGATGACCTGCTCATCATCGATACAGCCGATGCCCTTCTTATCTCCCAAAAGGGAAGTTCACAGAAGGTCAAAGAGGTGGTCGAAAAACTCAAAACCCAAAACTCGGAACTTCCCAACATCCATGTGACAGCACATCGTCCATGGGGAACCTACACCATATTGGATGAGTCTGAGGGCTACAAAGTAAAACGTATTGTCGTCAAGCCGGGTAAGCGTCTCTCTTTGCAAAAACATTTTCACCGTTCTGAACACTGGATCGTCGTTTCGGGTACAGCGACGGTGACCCGGGGGAGTGATGAGTTTTTAGTACGTGCCCACGAATCGACCTATATCCCTATGGGAGAAGTTCACCGTCTTGAAAATGTAGGCAAGATCGACTTAGTGATGATCGAAGCACAGGTGGGCGAGTACGTGGGAGAGGATGATATCGTGAGGCTCTCTGATGATTATCATCGAGCGTAATGATGCGTTTTGTGTTTTGAGTGTTACGTTTTAGGTTGAAAGGTGAATATTGAATAATAAAAAGATTGATGAAAGAACATTTGATTTTGCATTGGAGATTATTGAACTTTACAAGTTTTTAAACAGTAAAAATGAGTATATCCTTTCAAAACAACTACTCAGATGTGGCACATCGGTTGGTGCAAATGTAGAAGAAGTACAAGCTGCCCAAAGTCGGAAAGATTTTATTTCAAAGATGTCCATTGCGAGTAAGGAAGCCAGAGAATCGAAATATTGGATTCGCCTACTTGATAAGTCAAATTATCTTGACGGATTTGAACAAAAAGATTATTTGATGAGTGAAGTAACTGCAATCACAAATATCATCACAAAAATTGTAAAAAGCACAAAGGAAAACGGAATATGACCAACGAAACCCAAAACCCAAAACCCAAAACCCAAAACCAACCAAAGGTTGCCCTCATCACAGGTATCACCGGACAGGATGGAAGCTATCTCGCAGAGTTCCTGCTCAAAAAGGGCTATATCGTCCACGGTATCAAACGAAGAGCTTCACTCTTCAACACGGACCGTATCGACCATATTTATGAAGACCCCCATGTGGAGAACCGTCATTTCATTCTCCACTACGGCGACATGACCGACTCCATGAACCTCACACGCATCATCCAGGAGGTGCAGCCCGACGAGATCTACAACCTTGCTGCCATGAGCCATGTCGCCGTAAGCTTCGAGACACCAGAGTATGTCGCCAATGCCGACGGTACGGGAACCCTGCGTATCCTCGAAGCGGTACGTCTGCTTGGACTGGAGAAGAAGACACGTATCTATCAGGCTTCCACTTCCGAGCTCTACGGAAAGGTGCAGGAGATCCCCCAGAGTGAAACAACTCCCTTCTACCCGCGTTCTCCCTATGCTGTTGCCAAGATGTACGCCTACTGGATCACCGTCAATTACCGCGAAGCCTACGATATGTTCGCCTGTAACGGCATTCTATTCAACCACGAATCCCCGGTCAGGGGCGAGACTTTCGTGACCCGAAAGATCACCCGTGCCGCTTCCAAGATCGCTCTGGGACTTCAGGAGAAGCTCTATCTGGGGAACCTCGATGCCAAGCGTGACTGGGGTCATGCCAAAGACTACGTCAAGATGATGTGGCTCATTCTTCAGGCGGATGAGCCAGAAGACTGGGTTATTGCAACCGGTGAGACTACTGCGGTCAGAGACTTCGTTAAAATGGCCTTCAGCTATGTCGGTATTGAACTGGAGTTCCGCGGTGAAGGTGCTGACGAAAAGGGTTACATCAAATCACTAGATCATGATCGCGCCAAATCACTCTCACTTGACCTACAACACTTGACGTTTAACATGCCTGTCATAGAGGTAGATCCCCGTTATTTTCGTCCGACAGAGGTAGATCTGCTCGTTGGTGACCCGAGCAAAGCAGAGAAGAAACTGGGCTGGAAACGCGAATACAAACTCGAAGAACTCGTCAATGACATGATGGCTAGTGATCTCAAACTTATGAGAAAAGACCAGTATCTGAAAGAGGGTGGATACCAGACAATGAACTATTTTGAATAAGAATTAGTGTTAAGTGTCAAGAGAGAGAAGGAAAACATCAATGAATTTAGACTCAAAAATATTTGTTGCAGGGGGAACTGGTCTTGTCGGCTCCGCTATTATCAAAAATTTACAAGCAAAAGGTTATACAAATATAGTAGCAAACTATCATACAAGACAACCTCTTGTAGCACCCAACACTTCACACGTAGCACAAACAAATTCTGTTCGCTATATAAAACTCGATCTGTTGGATGGTAATGCCGTATCAGATTTCTTTCAGACTGAATCTCCCGAATTTGTTTTTTTGGCTGCAGCCAAAGTAGGCGGGATCGTTGCCAACAACACTTACCGTGCAGATTTCATCTACGAAAACCTCCAGATACAGAACAATATTATCCACCAAAGCTACAAAAACGGTGTCAAAAAGCTGATGTTTTTGGGGTCTACCTGCATCTATCCCAAGGAGTGTCCGCAGCCGATGAAGGAGGAGTATCTGCTCACTTCATCGCTGGAATACACCAACGAACCCTATGCCATTGCTAAGATTGCCGGCATTAAGATGTGTGAGTCTTACAACGTACAGTACGGCACCAACTTCATCTCTGTCATGCCGACCAACCTTTATGGTCCCAACGATAACTTCGACCTTGAAAAATCCCACGTTCTACCTGCGCTCATTAGAAAAATCCACCTCGGCAAAGCGCTTGAAACAAACGACTGGAATACCATAAGAAAAGATCTAAACAGCCTCCCAATTGAAGGTATCGATGGAAGCGCCATAGAAGAGGATATTTTAGCAATCCTCGAAAAATATGGCATAAAAAAACATCCATCATCCGATTTGAACAAAGTTCAAATCGAAATCTGGGGCTCGGGCAAACCCATGCGGGAATTCCTCTGGAGCGAAGATATGGCGGATGCCTGCGTCTTCCTCATGGAAAACCGTGACTTTAAGGATATTCTTGGCTCTCAACACTTAATGCTTGGTACTGATGAGTTTTCGAACGAAGTTCGAAACACGCATATAAACATCGGAACGGGTATCGATATTTCTATTCATGATTTAGCATATATGATCAAAGATCTCATTGGTTTTCAGGGTGATCTTTACTTCAACACCGACAAACCGGACGGAACCATGAAAAAACTCACTGATCCTTCAAAGCTGCATGCATTGGGTTGGCACCATAAAGTGGAGCTTAAAGAGGGGATCGAGAGAATGTACCGGTGGTATACAGCCAATGCCCAATAGAGGGGAAAAACAGATGACTGAAAAGACGCATAAACCCCTTGACAAACCAACCCAGCAAAGTTACAATACTTATATTTCATTACCGCAGATTGTCATCCTTATTCATTTTAGATATAATAATACAAAAAAGGTATTGAAGTGCATACTATAAAGATACAGATAAAAGACAGTATCTATGATCATATTATGTTTCTTTTGAAAAACCTCAATTCAAAGGGATTGAAGATCATTGAAGATAAAAAGATGAATGATCATTTGTATCATGATAACGATCAAGATATATATGCTTTTTCGAATCATGCGGCAAATACAGTAGAGGATTGGCACAATGAAAGTGAAGATGACGTATGGAAATAAAAGAGGGTGATGTACTTTTATGTGAATTTTATTTCAGTGATTTAAAAAAGTCAAAGAATAGACCTGTATTGGTATTAAAAGACAACCTTCCTTAGAATGATTTTGTGGCTATTCCCATAAGCAGTAAAGTCAATAACTTGCATGAAGACGAAGTGCTTCTAGACAATAGCAAGTTTGAAACTGGGCAAATTCCAAAGAGTTCAAAATTAATGATCCGAAAAACATTTGTAGTTTCAAAAGATGTGGTACAAAAACGTTATGGTTCTTTATCTCAGCAAAGTTTTGTGTATTATCATGGTTTGTTTTGTAAATATTTTAGTTGCGAAACGATATAAAAAATAAATCAAAATCCCCTAAAAGGAAGAGGAACACCCCCTAGGCTCCAGGTAATTTCCATTTTATGGTAAAATGTGTTTTAAACTGAAGAGAAGGAAGTGCAAATGATAGAGTCAGAATTGTTAAAGAAGTTATCTGATACCAAAGATGTTCTGAATGAACAGTTTGGTATTTCCAAGTTTGCGCTCTTTGGTTCTTATGCTCGTGGGGAGGCAACAGAAAACAGTGATGTAGATATTGTTATTCTGGAGATGCACAAGAAAGATCTGAGTCAAAGATTGGGGGCAAAGGCATATTTGGAAAAAGTTTTACATAAAAAAATCGATATAGGATATTTTGATTCTATGAAAACATTTATCAAAAACCGTATTCAAAAAAATTTCATATATGTCTAAAAGAGAAGTAGAGCTTTTTGATGCATTCATAGAAGATAACCGATATTTGGACTTTGTTGTTGAAGAATTGAAGGCTTTGAGTGATGGCAAGTAGCTGTCATTATCACATGACCCCTTATGCCTTATGTTGCTTATGTCTGATAGTCAAAATGAAGATGGTATAGAGTTCACCCCTGAATTACTCATAAATTTTCGCAACGCTTATTTTTTATGCTAAAATATAAAAAAAGGATTTTCAGTGCAAAAAATAATAATTGAAGTAAAAGAGAATTATACAGCTAATGTTTTGGAAATGCTTCATGGTCTTAAAGGTGTGATGATAGAAAAAATAAAATTTGATTCAGATGAGACAGCTAAAGTTGATTTTGATTTTATGAAGCTTCAGATTGATTCCATGAAGGATACTTGGAGCAATCAAGAAGATGAGGCATGGAATGAGTTATAAAAGAGGTAATATCTTACTGATTAAATTTCCTTTTACGACACTTGTGAAATCAAAAAAACGTCCTGTACTTGTTGTTAAAAGTGCAAATGAATATAATGATTTTGTATGCTTTCAAATTACTTCAGCCCCTAATCAATCTAATTTGTATGCAATTGATGCTGCCAATCTGATAGATGGAGACTTAAAGCTGCGTTCTTTTGTGAAATATGATAAATGTTTTACATTAAATACTGATCTCGTAGATAAAAAATTGGCTACTCTCAGTGATGTTGCTATGGAAGAAGTGAAAAAATTATTTTGCAATGGAATTTAAAATACGCATAAATCCCTTGACAAACCAACCCAAAAAGGTCACGCTACTCATTACTCATTACTCATTACTCATTACTCATTACTCATTACTCAATGCTCAGTACTTTTCGCTATAATATAATCGTAAAAGGAAGAGGAACGCCCCCCCATGTACAATTCGACATCCAATCTATTTCTTAACACTCAGCTCTTAGCGCTTAGCACGGATCCCCGAAGGAATTTCATATGAAAATAGCCATCGCCGGAACTGGTTACGTTGGTCTTTCTAACGGCATTCTTTTAGCTCAGAACAATGAAGTTGTGGCTTCAGACATCATCCCTGAAAAGGTAGAGATGATCAACAAGGGGCTTTCGCCTATTGAAGATACTGAGATAGAAGCGTATCTTCCAAAGGTGTTAGTACGTAGTGGTGTTGGTTTGCGTGCGACTTTAGACAAGGAAGAAGCTTACCGTGGTGCAGACTTTGTTATCATCGCTACACCTACGGACTATGACCCGGATACAAATTACTTTAACACCAAGAGCATAGAGTATGTTGTTGCTGATGTGTTGGCTGTCAATCCCAATGCGGTGATGGTCATTAAGTCTACCGTTCCGGTGGGTTATACCAACTCGATCAGGGAAAAGTTCGGTACCCAAAATATTATTTTCTCTCCCGAGTTCTTACGTGAAGGTTCGGCACTCTACGATAACCTCTATCCAAGCCGGATCATTGTGGGTGATCTTTCCTTCAACACCGACAAACCGGACGGAACCATGAAGAAACTCACTGATCCTTCCAAACTTCATGCGTTGGGATGGGAACATAAAGTTGAACTGAAAGATGGTATACTTCGTATGTATAAATGGTACAAGGAATAAGTATGATTACTTCCAAAAGGCTCCCCCATCTCAAACAACTCGAAGCCGAATCCATCCACATTCTTCGTGAAGTAGCAGCAGAGTTCACAAATCCTGTGATGATGTACTCCGTAGGAAAAGATTCCTCAGTGATGCTCCATTTGGCACTCAAAGCTTTTGCTCCCGCCAAACCCCCGTTCAAATTCCTTCATGTGGATACCCTCTGGAAATTCCGTGAGATGATCGAATTCCGGGACAACCGTGCCAGAGAACTGGGTTTCGATCTGGTCGTACATTCCAATTCTGAAGGGATTGAGATGAATATCTCGCCCTTTGAACACGGTAGCAAAGTACATACTGACATCATGAAAACCCAGGCACTTAAACAGGCGCTTACCCAAGGTGGGTATGACGCTGTTATTGGAGGGGCAAGGCGTGATGAAGAGAAGAGCCGTGCCAAAGAACGTATCTTCTCTTTCCGTGATGAGCACCACCGCTGGGACCCTAAAAAACAGAGACCCGAGCTTTGGAACATCTACAACACTGCCATTAAAAAAGGGGAAAGCGTAAGAGTATTTCCCATTTCCAACTGGACAGAGCTTGATATATGGCAATATATCTACCTTGAGGAGATCCCTATCCCCTCTCTCTACTTCGCCAAAGAGCGCGAGGTAGTCGAGTATGAAGGTACCAAGATCATGGTCGATGACGACCGGGTACCTGAAGAACTCAAAAAAAAGGCAAAAAAGGAGATGGTACGATTCCGTACACTCGGATGCTATCCACTGACCGGTGCGATCAACTCCACTGCATCTACCCTGCCCGAGATCATCAAAGAGATGCTGCTTTCAACCAGCAGTGAGAGAGAAGGCCGCCTCATCGATAAAGACCAGATAGGCTCAATGGAAAAGAAAAAAATGGAGGGGTATTTTTAATGAGCTCCGATAAACAACAGATTTCAAGTGATATTGAGGCATACCTCAAAGAACACGAGAACAAGGACATGCTCCGCTTCCTGACCTGCGGGTCGGTCGATGACGGCAAGTCGACGCTCATTGGTCGACTTCTGTACGATTCAAAAGCGATCTTTGAAGACCAGCTCTCTGCAGCCGAGAGTGAAAGCCAGATGTACGGTACGACAGGCAACAAAATAGACATGGCCCTCCTTGTTGACGGTCTTCAGAGCGAAAGGGAACAGGGCATTACCATCGATGTAGCCTACCGCTTCTTTACGACAGAAAAAAGAAAGTATATCATTGCGGATACTCCCGGACATGAGCAGTACACCCGCAATATGGTCACCGGTGCTTCCACTGCCGATGTTGCCATCATTCTCATCGATGCAAGAAAAGGCATTCTCACCCAGACACGAAGACACAGCTACATTGTCAACCTGTTGGGCATAGAACATGTCATCATTGCCATCAACAAAATGGATCTGGTAGATTTCAGTGAAGCGGTGTTTAACGATATTTCCAAAGCCTACAGCGAGCTGGCCAGAGAACTTGGTATCCAAAACACCTACTATATTCCGGTCAGTGCTTTAGACGGTGACAACATCGTAGACAAAAGCAAAAGAACCCCCTGGTTCAAAGGCAAACCGCTCCTCGAACTGCTCGATACCATTGATATCTCCAAAGAGCCCAAAGAAGAGGACCTCAGGTTCCCGGTGCAGTACGTCAACAGACCCAACCTCGACTTCAGGGGCTTCTGCGGAACCATCGCAGCAGGCTCGGTCAAAGTAGGTGATGAGATCACGGTTCTTCCCTCCGGTAAGGCCACCAAAGTCAAAAGCATCATCAATGCCGGTGACATCACAGAACAATACAGAAATGCTACTACCAATGAAGCCCGCGCCCCTATGGCGGTCACACTTACCACAGAAGATGAAGTCGATATCTCCCGCGGCGATATGATCGTCCATACCAAAAACCTGCCCAGAGTCTCCAACAGCCTCAAAGTGATGCTGGTATGGATGGATGAAACACCTATGGAGCCTGGCAAGACCTACGACATCAAACGCGCTACCTCGGTCGTAACAGGAAACTTTGAACACATCAATTACAAGGTCGATGTCAATACCTACCAGAGAGAACAGGTCAACAAACTGAAACTCAATGACATTGCCTCATGTAAAATGGTACTCACCCAACCCATTGCGGCAGATGCGTACAGAGAGAACCGCCTGACAGGAAGCTTCATTGTCGTCGACCGCATCACCAACAATACTGTGGGTGCGGGGATGATCGTGGGGGTCAGCCGAAGAGAGGAAGATATCAAAAAGCTTACCGCCAGAGAGTATACCGATGCTGAAAGAGCGCTCAATCAGTACATCAGAGAAAACTTCCCTGAGTGGGAGTGCAAGAAGATATAATGTATAAAGAGACCAATATCCGCTCCATCGTCAAAGGGATCAGCTGGCGGGTGGTAGCGACCACGACAACTATTATTATTGTCTATCTCTTTTTTGGCAGGCTGGATCTTGCCATTGCGGCAGGTCTCATTGAGACCGTACTTAAAGTAGCCCTCTATTGGGGGCATGAGAAGATATGGCAAAAGATCCACTGGGGTAAAAAGCGTATCGAACCTTTCAACCTCTGGTTCACAGGTTTGCCGCTTTCAGGAAAAACTACCATCGCCGACAAAGTCTATACTGAGCTTGAGAAACTGCATATCCCTATCGAACGTATCGACTCCAAGGATATCAGAGAGCTCGTACCCAACATTGGATACAGCAGAGAAGACCGCAACCGCCATATGCTGCGTATTGCACACCTCATTAAAACCTTGCAGAACAACTCCATCTCTACTGTTGCCTCCTTCGTTTCTCCCTACAGAGAGTCCAGAAAAGCTATCAGAGAGATGGTCAAGAACAACATTGTAGTCTATGTCAAGGCAGATATCGAGACCTGTAAAGCAAGAGACTACAAAGGTGTTTATGAAAAAGCGATGAATGGCGAACTCCAGAATTTCTCCGGTGTCAATGACATTTATGAGGAGCCACAGCATGCGGAGATCATTGTCGATACCGATAAAATGAGTGCCGATGAAGCAGCGCAAGTGATTATTTCATATGTAAAGAAACACTATGTCAAATAAAAACATCATATGGCATGCACACCATGTCACCAAAGAAGAACGATCGAAAATGAAAGATCAAAAGCCGGTCATCCTCTGGTTTACGGGACTCAGCGGTTCAGGAAAATCGACCATTGCCAATGCAGTCGAGACAAAACTGAATGAGATAGGAAAACACACCTACCTGCTGGATGGTGACAATATCCGCATGGGTCTCAATAAAGGGCTGACATTCTCCGATGAAGACAGAACCGAGAATATCCGACGTATCGGTGAGGTCTCCAAACTCTTTGTCGATGCCGGGCTCATTGTACTGACAGCCTTCATCTCCCCTTTTCAAAAAGAGAGAGACAGTGTGCGCACACTGGTTGAAGAGGGTGAGTTCATAGAGATCTTTATCGATACCCCTTTGGAAGAATGCGAAAACCGGGATCCCAAAGGACTCTACCGAAAGGCACGAAAAGGTGAAATACCAAACTTCACCGGCATCTCCTCCCCCTATGAAGCACCCCTCAATCCGGAAATACATATAAAAAATGATAAAATATCCATTGAAGAGGTCACACAACGGATCATAGACTATCTGGAGAAGGAAGGGTACCTGAATGCTTGAAAAGATCGATCTTGAAGAAATTGTCGCTATTGCCCAAAAAGCGGGCGATGCAATCATGGACATTTATGAAAAAGAGTTTCGGGTAGCATATAAAGACGACAGGTCACCTTTGACAGAAGCAGACACAACATCGAATCATATCATTTGTGAAGCATTGTCAAAAGCCTATCCTGAGATCCCGATACTCTCAGAAGAGAACAAAGCAGAAGCATATGAAGTCCGTAAATATTGGGAATACTTCTGGCTGATCGATCCTATTGACGGAACCAAAGAGTTCATCAAGAAAAACGGTGAGTTCACTGTGAATATTGCCCTTATACATCAAGGTACCCCTGTTCTTGGTGTCGTGTATGCTCCTGCTTTAGAGGAGATGTACAAAGCAAAAAAAGGAGAAGGCGCTTTTAAGAATGGTCAAAAACTTCCCCTGAAGACGAATGAGTCACCGGAGCTAAACCTCAAGGTAGTTGCATCCAAATCGCATCTTTCAGAAGAGACACAAACATTCATTGATGAGATTGCCAAAAGTACCCGGAATATTGAACAGGTTTCCAGAGGGAGTTCTCTGAAACTTGTTATGGTAGCCGAAGGGACTGCTGACATTTATCCCAGACTGGCACCCACCATGGAGTGGGATACTGCAGCAGCGGATGCCATTGTAAGAGAGAGTGGGAAAATGACGTATCAATTTGAAAACAACAAGCCTGTGGTCTATAATAAAGAGAATTTGTTAAATCCTTGGTTTGTGGTGAAGTAAAAAATGATGAATTCTATTTTGAACTTAATCGGCAGAGAAAAAGAACTTTTCACACAGGATATTACAAATCATCATAAAGAACTAAAAGAGATTATCTCAAAATCATCTTTTTTAGTTGTAGGTGGAGCAGGCTCTATCGGTCAAGCAGTTACCAAAGAGATATTTAAACGAAATCCTAAAAAACTGCATGTGGTCGATATATCAGAAAACAACATGGTCGAATTGGTTCGTGATATTAGAAGTTCATTTGGTTATATTGATGGAGAGTTTGCTACTTTTGCTCTGGATATTGGCTCTATCGAATATGATGCTTTTATAAAAGCAGATGGTAAATATGATTATGTTTTAAACCTCTCTGCATTAAAACATGTTCG
>JAJRRK010000034.1 GCA_024279555.1 Campylobacterales bacterium | reverse complement strand
TGTCCAGTGGGAGAGGTGCATTTCGTTGACGATGAAATTACCTCCGGTAAAGAGTGTTCCCAGTGCCGTGCCTATGAGTATGATACCGAGGCTTCCGTTAATGAAGAGGAATATCTCATAGGTACGCTGTCCGAAGACATTACCCGGTTTTTTACGGTACTCGTAGGCGACAGCTTGAATGATGAAGCAGAACAAAATAGCCATCCAGACATAGTAGGCACCGCCGAAGCTGGTTGCATAAAAAAGCGGAAAGGCAGCAAACAGTGCGCCCCCAAACATGACAAGTGTGGTGAAGCCAAGCTCCCATTTGCGTCCAAGAGAATTGATAACGAGGTCTCTCTCCTCAGATGTTTTGGAAACAGAGTAGAGCAGGGTCTGGCCACCCTGAACAAAGTTCATGAAGACAAACAGTGCACCCAGTACAGCGATGAGGAACCACCAGTACTGCTGCAGGGTAAGATAGGACATAGACTCAAACATGGTTTCCTCCTTCCGGACCAATCTTGATCTGTGTGGTCATGATTTTTACCTCAGCAATGAGCAGGGCGGTGAAGAGAATGGCAAATAGCCAGAATGTCAGCATAACGGGGCTGGTGGCGATGTTGGAGGTTGCCATACCCACAGGTAGCATATCCTGAATTGCCCAGGGCTGTCTGCCGACCTCGGCGACGATCCATCCGGCTTCCTGTGCAGCATACCCAAGGGGAAGTGTAAAGAGTGCTGCCCAGAGCAGCCATCTTCTCTCTTTGAGTTCATTGATCATGGCGAAGTAGAGGATGAGAATGAACATCACAATGAACCAGGTACCGAAAATAACCATGGTATGGAATGCATAGAAGGTCAACGGCACGTTCGGAACGATATCGAGCGGATCTTTGAGATAGCCATAGCCCAGATATTTGCTGTTTTGCTCAAATCGCTGAAGAGCCTGCTGAGCGGCAGATTTATCACCTGCTTTCTTTGCTTCCTTATATGCTGTGAGTGCGGCGACCGCCTCTTTTCCTTTTGCCATCTTCTCTTTGGCACTCATGATACCGTGTGTTTTGTCTCCATAGACCAGCTGGTCTATACCGGGGACATAGGCATCAAGTTTGTGGAAACTCAGAAGCGAGAGGGCATAGGGAAACTCCATTTTCCAGAGGAACTCTTTTTTCTCATCACCGGGTTTTTTCTCCGGATTGAGGATACCGAAGCCTACGATCCCCGCACCGTTCTTTCCGCTGTAGAGCCCTTCCATAGCAGCCAGTTTCATAGGTTGATGCAGTGCAGCCTGTCTGGCAGAATCATCCCCGGTTGTGAGGTTGAATAAAGAAACGATCAGCCCGAAACTTGCGGCAACGATGATGCTGCGTCTGGCAAAAATAATATCGCGACGCTTGAGTAGATACCAGCTGCTTACGGCAATGACAAAGAGAGAGGCCAAAACATAGCCGCTGCTGATCGTATGAAGAAATTTGCTGTAAGCATTTGGGTTGAAGACAAGCTCCCAGAAGTTGGCCATTTCGTTTCGTGCAGTATCCGGGTTGAAGTGCATACCCACAGGGTGCTGCATCCAGCCGTTGGCAATCAGGATCCAGAGTGCCGAGAGGTTGGAGCCGATGGCAACCATCCAGGTTGAAAGCAGGTGGGTACGTTTGCTGACCTTGTCCCACCCGAAGAACATCAGTGCAAAGAAGGTTGACTCCATAAAGAATGCCATGATTCCTTCAATGGCAAGTGGTGCACCGAAAATATCTCCTACGATCCAGGAGTAGTTCGACCAGTTGGTACCGAACTCGAATTCCATGATGATCCCTGTCGCAACACCGATGGCAAAGTTGATTGCCAAGAGTCCCATCCAGAATTTGGTGGTCTTTTTCCACCACACATCACCGGTCTTGACATAGATGCTCTCCATGATCGCGACAATGAAGGTAAGCCCCAGAGTCAGGGGTACGAATATCCAATGATAGAGTGCTGTCAGTGCAAACTGTGCACGGGACCAGTCTATCACAGAAGGATCCAAATGTTCCATGTGATTATTCTCCTTGTGTAAGTTGATCCAAAATATAGGCACTGCGTGCTTCATCCGTTTTGAAATGTGTCTGCATTACATTGGGGAAGAAGAGCAGTTTGATGATGAAAAAGAGGATGAAAAGCTTGATGGCAATAAGCAGCCATAGCTTTTTACCCACCTTCATGCTTTTGAATCCATCATAGTAAAAATGATAGATCTTTTTCATCAATGACACAAGCCCTCCTTGTAAAATACCTATATTTTTGAACATATGACAAAAATATACCACCATTTTGGTCATATGTCAAGTATTAAAATGAAAAAGGGTATAATTTGATATGGGTAGAGATAAATTAAAACGGAAACTTCAATTTAAACCGCGTTGTAAAAGGTTTGGCTCCAAGGGATGTGAAAGCGGCGATACGATACATCTCCTGCATGAGGAGATGGAAGCACTTTTTTTGATGGATGCACAGGGACTTTACCAGGCAGATGCCGCAGAGCAGATGGGTGTTTCGCGTACAACCTTTGCACGTATTGTCAAAAATGCCAGAGAGAAGGTGAGCATGATGCTCATCAGCGGTGCGGATCTTGTCATAGAGGATGAGAAAGCTGATTACCGTGTGTTGGTTGTGAGCATGCACAAAGAAAAAGTTGCTCCCGGAAAACCCGATGCACCTTTTTTGCTGCTTTTTCATGTGCATGAAGGTGAGATCATCGAGGAGAAGGTCTATGAGAACCCGGCATTCGCACAGAGTATACGCCCCGGACAGATACTACCGGACCTGTGCAGCCGTCTACAGGTCAATTTCTTCATCGCCTCTACAGTAGGAGCCGGTCTGAAAAGTGCACTCCTCTCCAAAGGGGTTTTCAGTGAAGCCAAAAAGAAATTCACCAAAGAGATGCTTTTCTCTCTGAGTGTTTAAACGCCCAGAAAGTGAAAGAGCATTTTCCCTGCCAGCAGATAGAGGATTCCCGCCATAATCTGCTTGATCTGTCTTTGCTCCAGTCTGAAGTGCATCATATAATTCCCCGCATACCCCCCTACGATCGCTCCGATCGCCACACTGAGTAGCAGATACCAGTCAAGCGGCACATAGCTTGCATAGGTAAAAAAGGATCCTAACGCACTGAAAGGTACGACAAAACTGACGGTGACCGCGACCTTTTTGGGGTCAAAACCCAGCAGTACAAGCAGCGGAATGAGAAGATTGCCTCCACCTACACCAAGAAGTCCCGCGACATATCCAGTGAATGCACCAACAAGGAACATACTTAGGCGGCTTTGCACCTTCAGAAGTGCACGTTTCTTGCTAAAGAGCATCATGGTGGCGCTGTAGAAGAGCAGCAGCATAAAGAGGAATTTGGCGATCTCTTCATCTACAAAGCGGCTGCTGTAGGCGCCAAGCGGTGCAAAAAGAAGCATCATCAGTGCGATTGGCCAGACAAAACCGATGTCGAGTACTTTGCGTTTGATGTTCATGATGCTGGAAGTAATAGTGGTAGTTGCCCCTGCAAAAAGACCTGTAGCGCGCGCAAGGGTAAAATCGACCCCCAGGAAGTTCAAAACCGGGATGAGTGCCAGCCCTGAGCCGGCACCGCCCATGGAAAACAGGGCGGAAAACAAACAGGAGAGTATACCGTAAAGAATATAGTCGGTCATGATACCGGTTATTGCATCGGTGCATTTTTGGGGTTGTTCGCATCAGCAAGTGCGATAAGACCGCCTTTGACAACATGCACTTTTTTAAACCCGAGTCTTTTAAGCCCTATAGCTGCCAATGTAGCACGAGTACCCGAATGACAGACGATCATAATGGGTTTGTCAGTGGGAAGCTTGTCAAGGTTTTCTGCTTTGAACAATACATTGATAGGAATATGCAGTGCATTCTCCCCACTGAGTGCAATGACTGCCGCCTCTCCGTTGGTGCGAACATCGAGTATTGTAAATGGTTTTTTTTCACGAAGCATCTTCATGACATCTTTTGCTTTGACGAAGAGTTTGGAATCGGCACATGCTTTCTGTGTCATGTGAGAATAGAAGGCGTTGAATTCTTTGGCTTTGGACGCGTCATATCCGTAAGTATTGAGACTCAAAACGGCAAGTATGGTTGTGCTAAGTGCGATTCTTTTCATGTCCGATATCCTTTGATTTAAAATAAGGGTGTATTATAATTATTAAAATCTTAGTTTATGTTGACATATGCCTGAAATAGTGCTATATTTCTATCATATGTTCAAAAAAATCTTTAAGGAGAAACGATGAAAATAGCAATACCGGTCAAAATGAACCGGGAAAATCCCCCATTGGCACCCTTGTTCGGAAAAGCAAAATGGTTTGCCCTGATAGAGGGTGAGAATGTCAATATTGTAGAAAATCCTGCCCATGGCGGGCGAGCTGTCATTGAATGGCTGCTCTCCGAAGGGGTCGATACGATCATTTTCCAGGAGATGGGAACGACACCCTATGAGATGGTGCGTGCAACAGGTGTCATAGCGCTTTACCATGCCGGATATGAGCGTATTCTGCTTGATGAGGTACTGGAGAAGTTCAAAGCCGGCAGCTTGCCAAAGATCGATGACAGCAATATTGCCGAGATCATCGCACATCATGAGCAGAAACATCCGCATTGATCTTGACTTGGATCATTCAAGGAGAGAAAAGAAGCGGTTATACTGCCGTTTTGATTACATCTACAGGAGGAGTGCAGCATGAAAGAGATCACACTGGAAACCAAGATAGCCGATCTGCTCAATGACTATGAGGGGATGAAAGATATCCTCATCAAGATCAACCCGAAGTTCAAGAAACTGAACAATCCGGTACTTCGCCGTACGGTTGCCAGACTTGCCGGTGTTAAACAGGCTGCGATCGTTGGAGGAATGGATCCTGTCGATCTGCTCAATGAGCTCAGGGTCGCAGTAGGGCAGGAGCCTCTGAACCTGGAATCTGTACCGGAAAGTGCTGAAGAGGCTCCGGATTGGATCGGGGACGAGGTCAAAGAGACGATCGATGCCAATGCGCTGCTCGATGCAGAGAAGAATCCTCTGGCAGAGGTACGCAAAGCGCTGAAGCGTATTGAACCCGGAGAGCTGGTAAGCATTGTCTCCGACTTCAAACCCGAACCGCTCATTGAAGCCTTTCGGGAAGAGGGGCACGAGGTTTATTCACAGGAGATAGCGCCGGAGCATTTCCTGACATTCGTCAAGAAGGGATAGATGCGTATCCATACAACCCCTTCTGTGGTCGTGCGTGTCGTGTTGTGGCTTGTGATGCTGCTTGGCGGTGCCTGGTATGCGCTTTGGTCCGACTGGCATGAACCGCTCTTTCGTAACGGATGGTTCCATCTCTTTTCTGCACTGGTAGGACTTTTTGTGATGACCCTGGCATTCCGTGCCGCTGCCAACGGCGGCCGGGAACTGAGCAAGGGAAGAGTGGGGGATATTCCCCGTCTTGAAACCAACCGTCTTGTCACCACAGGTATCTACCGCTGCATGCGCCATCCAATGCTCTTTGGGCTGACACTGCTGCCGTTGGGGTGGGCACTGCTGTTGGGATCTCCTACTTTTATTACCGTTATTGCACCATTGGAGATGGTTTTTATCATCTTTATGGTACTGATATTTGAAGAGAGGGAAGTGGCAGGGAAATTTAACGAGGAGTATCGCCGTTACCGAGAGGTTGTGCCCGCGGTCTCTTTTCGTCCCGCATGTCTCAAAAGGCTCTTTGCCAAAGTAAACAGAAAAAAGATACAATAAACAAAAGGATAGATCATGACATTTTCAGATGAAGATATCTATGAAGCGGTCAAGCACCATCTGCCTACGGTCAATGAGTATGTGCAGTCCCATGGCGGTGCTATTAGACTGCTTGGTGTGAAGGACGGCAAGGTGTACATCGAGCTTACCGGTGCTTGTCACGGATGCAGTATGAGCCTGATGACCACCAAGATGGTCGTGCAAAAAAAACTCAGAGAACTTATCCATCCTGAACTGACTGTAATCAATGTTGACGGGACACCGGAGAATGCTCTGCCTGAAGATGTTTATACTCAGGAACCTCTAGAAGAGAAAGAAGAGATCGACGAGGAGATCAGCCTCTGGGACAAAGCAAAAAGCCTGTTTGGCAAAGGAGAGAATGATGCGGTTTGACCTGACACAGGACAGCAGTGTGAACGAAACCTA
>JAJRRK010000033.1 GCA_024279555.1 Campylobacterales bacterium | reverse complement strand
GGAGTCTATTGAGCCCATCGAAGCGGGGAAGTTCTATATCTTCCCCAGTTGGTATGCACCCAAAGAGAACCTGATCAATATCAAGATCGATCCGGCATTGGCATTCGGTTCGGGACACCACGCCACTACCTTCTCCTGTCTCAATGCAGTCAGCGAGTATGTGCATGAAGGGGACCGGGTACTGGATGTCGGATGCGGTTCCGGTATTTTGGGGCTCGCAGCCAAAAAACTGGGTGCGACAGTGGAGCTATGCGACACAGACCCCATCTCGGTTGACAGCTGCAAAGAGAACTTCAAGCTCAATGAAGAGCGCTATGATGCACTCTGGGAAGGGTCGGCAGACAAAGCTGAAGGCATGTATGATGTCGTGATCGCCAACATCATCGCCGATGTGTTGCGCTTTATTGCGCCGGACCTGAAAAAAGCCACCAAACCGGGTGGCTACCTGATACTTTCAGGAATTTTGGATAAAAAAGAGGATCTTGTCAAAGCATCGTTCAACGATCTTGCTTTGGAACAGAGAACACTCAAAGACGAGTGGGTCACACTCGTTTATAAAAAGGATACCAATGGCTGACAACAATCAAAATAAAAACGACAACAATAACAACAATTTTTTCAATGACAACCCCCTGTTGGCATTTGCCATCTTCTCCATTGTCATCATCCTGATCTTCAAATCTTTTGTCGGTGACGGCGGCAGCGGATCGATCAGTACGATGATGAACACCCAGAAAGTCGCGCTGACCAAACAGGTCAAGTATTCCGAGATCAAGAAAAAGATCAAAGAGGGGGTTGTCAAAAATGTCAAACTGACCCCCGGCAGTGTCGAGGCGATTCTTGAGGAGGATGGGCGGAAAGTTCGCTATGTAGCCTCTAATGTCCCTACATACGACCGAGATCTCATTCCGCTCCTTGATGAAAAAAACATCCCTTACGAAGGGGTGATGGGTAACGGATTTTTCTCTGAACTCATCAGTATGCTACTGCCCATTCTCATCTTCTTTGCCATCTGGATCTTTCTTGCCAAAAAGATGTCCAAAGGTATGGGCGGAGGCATTCTGGGTGCGGGCAAGGCCGACAAGTTGATCAACTCCGAAAAGCCCGATACCACATTTGATGATGTACAGGGGGTCGAAGAGGCAAAAGAGGAGGTCAAAGAGATTGTCGATTTCCTCAAGTTTCCGGAGCGTTACATCGAACTGGGAGCGAAGATCCCTAAAGGAGTGCTGCTGGTAGGCCCTCCGGGTACCGGTAAAACACTACTTGCCAAAGCGGTGGCAGGTGAAGCGAGTGTACCCTTCTTCTCGGTAAGCGGTTCAAGCTTCATCGAGATGTTCGTCGGTGTCGGCGCAAGCCGTGTGCGTGACCTTTTTGCTCAGGCAAAGAAAGAGGCTCCCTCCATCATCTTCATCGATGAGATCGATGCCATCGGTAAGTCCAGGGCTGCCGGCGGACAGATGGGCGGCAATGATGAGCGTGAGCAGACCCTTAACCAGCTGCTTGCCGAGATGGACGGCTTTGGTACCGACACGCCGGTCATCGTGTTGGCTGCAACCAACCGTCCCGAAACCCTCGATGCCGCACTGCTTCGTGCAGGCCGTTTCGACCGCCAGGTACTGGTGGACAAACCTGATTACGAGGGACGTCTTGCCATTTTGAAAGTGCACTCCAAAGATGTCAAACTCGCACCCAATGTCGACCTTGAGATCGTAGCAAAACAGACAGCAGGACTTGCCGGAGCCGATCTTGCCAATATCATCAACGAAGCTGCACTCCTTGCCGGACGACAAAATAAAAAGCAGATAGAGCAGGAAGATCTGCTCGAAGCCATCGAACGCTCATTTGTCGGACTTGAGAAGAAAAACCGAAAGATCAACGAAACGGAAAAGAAGATCGTCTCCTATCACGAAAGCGGTCATGCGCTGATGGCAGAACTCACCGAAGGGGCGACCCGTGTCACCAAGGTCTCCATTATCCCAAGAGGACTCGGCGCACTGGGTTACACCCTGCACCTGCCTGAAGATGAAGAGCGCTTCCTCAAACAAAAGCACGAACTGCTTGCAGAGATCGATGTGCTCTTGGGAGGACGTGCGGCCGAAGAGGTATTCATCGGTGAAATCAGCACCGGCGCGGGTAATGACCTTGACCGTGCCACGGCAATCCTTAAAGATATGATCTCCGTATACGGCATGACCGATGTGGCAGGTCTGATGGTACTTTCTCGTACACAGAACTCTTTCCTCGGAGGTGGTGCGGTCAGTACCGACTACAGCGAAAAGATGGCTGAAGAGATGGATGACTACATCAAACGCACCCTCAATGAGCGTTACGCCTATGTCAAAGAGACCCTTCAGGCATACAGCGGTGCCATCGAGAAGATGGCAGAGGAACTGCTGAGTACGGAAGTGATCGAAGGTAAAACCGTACGCAAGATCATTGAAGCTTACGAAAAAGAGCATGGTATGCAAAGCCGTCTTGCACACAAAGAGAAGGTTGCCAAAGCAGAACAACATGCCAAAGAGCATGCAGAATCTGCCGACAAACGCGCTGCAGAACAGGCAAAAGAAAAAAGAGAAGAAGGTAACGAAGATGAAGAGGCATAGCATTGCCTCTTTTATGCTTTAAATAATAATTTTTTTCCTTGACAACCTTCTCTTTTTTCGTTATACTGCATCAAAAATCCAAAGGAGTGTCACGATGAAACAGACCATCAACCAAACGACCATCTTTATACAAGACAGTACGCTCCTACTTCCACTATCACTATAACCCACTTTCCCGTATTGACACTTTAGTTTCTAATTACCCGAATTTGGGTAGAATTAGACAATTTTTTGTACCGATTTGTATACCATAGCCGGTACTCTCATACTTTACAAGGCAGAACAATGAACAAAGAGATTATTAAAATATTTGATACGACATTACGAGACGGCGAACAGAGTCCCGGCGCCTCCATGAACACCGAAGAGAAGATCCAGATAGCCGCACAGCTTGAACGACTGAGAGTGGATATCATCGAGGCGGGGTTTGCCGCAGCGAGTCCCGGCGATTTCGATGCCATCGACAAAATTGCACAGAGAGTGACCAACTCGACGGTATGTTCGCTTGCAAGAGCACTGGATAAGGATATTAAAGCTGCGGGAGAGGCGATCGCGAAAGCCAAGCATCAACGGATCCATACCTTCATCGCCACCAGCCCGATCCATATGGAGCACAAGCTGAAGATGAAACCCGATGAAGTGATCAGACGTGCTGTCGATGCGGTAAGTTATGCCCGTACTTTTGTTGAAGATGTAGAGTTCAGCTGCGAAGATGCAGGGCGTTCAGACATTGGCTTCATGAAAGAAATCAGCGATGCTGTCATCGAAGCGGGGGCGACCACTATCAACCTTCCTGATACCGTCGGTTTCAGACTTCCTTTCGAGATTGGTGCTATGGTCAAGGAGATGAGCGAATATGTCAAAGGACGCGCCATCATCTCTGTACACAATCACAATGACCTTGGTTTGGGGGTCGCCAACTCGCTTGAAGCGATCGTCAACGGCGCCAGACAGGTGGAGTGTACCATCAATGGTCTGGGTGAGCGTGCGGGGAATGCAGCACTTGAGGAGATTGTCATGGCACTCAAGGTCAGAAGCGATGTCTTTGGCGACTACACCACCAACATCAACACCAAAGAGATCTACCCCACCAGCCGTCTCATCGCCACCATCACAGGCATCGAGCCACAGCCCAACAAGGCGATAGTAGGTAAAAACGCTTTTGCGCATGAGAGCGGCATCCATCAGGACGGTGTACTCAAACATAAAGAGACCTATGAGATCATTCGTCCTGAAGACATTGGTTTGAGCAAGGACGATACGCTCGTACTGGGCAAACACTCCGGGCGTGCTGCGTTCAAGGACAAGTTGGCAAAACTTGGCTTCAGTCTGGATGATGAAGCGTTGAATGCTTCATTTGAGCGTTTCAAAATATTGGCAGACCGCAAAAAAGAGATCTATGATGACGATATCCGTGCACTTGTTACCAATGAGATGACCAAAGCGACACAGATCTATGAGATCGTCTCTTTGCAGCTGATGGACTGCTCCGAGGGAGTCCCCAGTGCAGCTGTACGCATCAAAAAAGAGGGCGAGGAGATCATGGATGCCAGCATCGGCGGCGGTACCATTGATGCCGTCTTCAAGACCATCGACCGCATCACCGGTTACAACGGCAGCCTCGAAGGCTACAATGTCAAATCCGTAAGTGAAGGCAAAGATGCCCTTGCCAATGTCACGGTCAAAGTCTCCTTCGACGGCGAACCTGCCGTTATCGGTCACGGTTTGCATCTGGATACTATGCTCGCCTCGGCAAGAGCCTATATCGGTGCACTCAACAGCTACCTGAGTATGGAAGGGAAATTGAAGTCACGTCACTGTGATTCGTCTCAAACGGTATAGCCCGCAGGGGTACTCTTGTGGCTACCCGTTAAACGCACGAAGAAACAATAACGCGGAGGTCAACCACAAGAGATTGCCCCTACGGATCATTTTATCACATATATTTCTTCAATACCTCGGGGATCTCTATCGATCCATCCTCATTTTGATAATTCTCCATGATCGCGATCAGCGTACGCCCTACCGCCAACGCAGAACCGTTCAGGGTATGGACAAGGCGGTTTTTCTTGCCGTCTTTAAATCGGATCTTCGCGCGTCTTGCCTGAAAGTCACGCGTGTTTGAGATGGAACTGATCTCACGATATTTGTTCTGTCCGGGCAGCCACACCTCAAGGTCGATCGTCTTTGCCGCTGAGAAACCGAGGTCACCGCCACAGAGCTCTACCACGCGGTGCGGCAATCCCAGTGCGGCAAGGATATCCGAAGCGTTCTGTACCATCATATCAAAGACTTCATCACTCTTGTCAGGGTGGGCGATAGCTACCATCTCTACCTTGTCGAACTGATGCTGGCGGATCATACCCCGTGTATCACGGCCTGCACTGCCGGCCTCTTTTCTAAAACATGGCGTATACCCTGTCATCAGTACCGGCAGATCACTCTCATTGAGGATCTCGTCATTGTACATATTGGTTAATGGTACTTCAGCAGTAGGGATAAGGTAAAGATCTTCATCACATATCTTGAAGAGGTCATCCTCGAACTTCGGCAGTTGACCCGTTCCCTGCAGCATCTGCGCATTGTTCATGAAGGGGACACACATCTCCTCAAAGCCTTTTTCTCTGTTGGTGTCAAGGAAGAAGTTAATAAGCGCGCGTTCTAATCGTGCCGCTTCGCCTCTGAGTACTGAAAAACGGCTCTTGGCCAACTTCACACCGCGCTCAAAGTCAATCCAGCCGTTCCTCTCAGCCAGTGCCCAGTGCTCAAGCGGCTCAAAGTCAAACTTTCTTGGTTCAAGTACCTTTCGCAGTTCGACATTGTCCTCTTCATCCGCACCTTCAGGTACCGAATCATCAGGAAAATTGGGGATCGCCAATGCCAGCTCGTAAAGTGCCGCTTCGGCTTTGCGTGCTTGTTCCTGCAGCGGCACCATTGCGGCTTTGTTGGCATCGACTTTGGCTTTGAGCTCCGAGACATCCTTGCCTTCTCGTTTGTACTGTCCAAAGAGCTTGGACATGCTGTTCTGCTCTGCCTTTGCCGCTTCAAGCGCCGCATTGGCTTCTTTGAGCTCTGCAAAAAGTGTTTTGAGTGTTTCAAGTGTCTGTGTATCAACACCTTTTTTCTGAAGCTTTTTTGCCGCTTCGTCAAAATTGTTCTGAATGTATTTGAGATCGATCATAACTGTAGTTGCCTAAAATGGATTTTTATTATGGAATTATAGTGAAAATTTGAAAAAAGAAGTTAAAAAGTGGTGTCAAGAGAGGGACTTGAACCCTCGACCTCCGGCTTATGAGACCAGCGCTCTAACCAGCTGAGCTACCTTGACAAGTGTTTGGAGGTCGAGATTTTAGTGTATGATTACTTAAAGAGGGGTTAAAAAGACTTAACCTAGTGCTTTTTCGATCGCTTTTTGATCAAACCCACAGATCCATCGGCTACCAATCAGCACCACCGGCACCCCGCGGCAGCCGTGTCTTTCACAGTCCTGTGCCGCTTTGGCATCTTTGGTAATGTCGATCTGTTTGAACTTCAAACCATTCTTTTTGAAATACTCTTTTGCCACTGTACACCATTTACAGCTTGGCGAGGTAAAGAGTACGATCTTTTTCTGTTTCTTTTCCATATATCAATACTCCTCTTACTTTAGTACTCATGAAATTATAGCATAAAAGTTAAAAGGTGTAAAAAAAATTTTAGAAAGTTTTAGTCTATTTGACTAAATGTTATTGACATTTTTGAAAAAATGTTGTAGAATCCCCTTACAAAAAAAGAAAATCTAACAAACGGAGGATATAAGATGAACTTCAAACCACTTGGTGACAGACTTCTTGTAGAGAGAGTTGAAGAGGTGAATACGACTGCGAGTGGTATCATCATTCCGGACAATGCGAAAGAGAAGCCGTCCAGAGGAAAGGTATTGGCGATCGGAAGCGATGTGGAAGATGTCAAGGTTGACGATGTAGTCGTTTTTGGCAAATACTCAGGTACAGAGCTGATACTCGATGACAAGGAATACCTGGTACTTGAAGTCTCCGATGTACTCGGTGTCATTGCATAAAACAAACCACTATATATTAAAGAAACATAAGGAGTAAAGAATGGCAAAAGAGATCCATTTTTCAGATAACGCAAGAAACGGGCTGTTCGAAGGTGTGACCAAACTGGCAGATGCCGTGAAGGTCACTATGGGACCAAGAGGACGCAATGTGCTCATCCAGAAAAGCTTTGGCGCACCACACATCACCAAAGACGGTGTATCAGTAGCCAGAGAGATCGAACTGAGCGATACCCTTGAGAATATGGGTGCGCAGCTGGTCAAAGAGGTCGCAAGCAACACCGCTGATGAAGCGGGTGACGGTACAACGACTGCAACCGTACTGGCACACTCCATTTTTAAAGAGGGGCTCAGAAACATCACTGCGGGTGCCAACCCTATTGAAGTAAAAAGAGGTATGGACAAAGCATCCAATGCGATCATTGAAGAGCTCAAGAAAATCGCCAAAGAGGTCAAGGACAAAAAAGAGATCGCACAGGTAGCGACTATCTCTGCAAACTCCGATGAGACCATCGGTAACCTCATTGCCGAAGCGATGGACAAAGTAGGCAAAGACGGTGTTATCACGGTCGAAGAGGCAAAAGGTATCAATGATGACCTTGAAGTGGTTGAAGGTATGCAGTTTGACAGAGGCTACCTCTCGCCTTACTTTGTAACCAATTCTGAAAAGATGACCTGTGAGCTTGAAAATCCGCTGCTGCTCATTACTGACAGTAAGATCACTTCACTCAAAGACCTCATTCCGGTTCTTGAGCAGATCCAGCAAAGCGGCAGACCGCTGCTGATTATTGCAGATGATGTCGAGGGTGAAGCGCTGGCGACACTGGTACTCAACAGACTCAAAGGGGTACTCAACATCGCAGCGGTTAAAGCACCAGGCTTTGGTGACAGAAAGAAAGAGATGCTCAAAGATATCGCCATCTTGACAGGTGGTAATGTCATCACTGAAGAGCTTGGGCTCACACTCGACAAAGCGACACTGCAAGACCTTGGTCAGGCAGGACGAGTGGTCATCGACAAGGACAATACTGTCATTGTTGACGGTAAAGGTGACTCTGCGGCAGTCGAAGCGCGTGTCAAAGAGATCAAGATCCAGATCGAAAACACTACAAGCGAGTATGACAAAGAGAAGCTCCAAGAGCGCCTGGCGAAACTCAGCGGCGGTGTTGCAGTCATCAAAGTCGGTGCAGCGACAGAGACTGAAATGAAAGAGAAAAAAGACAGAGTCGACGATGCGCTTTCTGCGACTAAAGCGGCAGTGGATGAAGGTATCGTTATCGGTGGCGGTGCGGCACTCGTCAAAGCAGCCAAAGCGGTTAGCCTCGACCTCTGCGGCGATGAGCAAGTCGGTGCGGACATCATCCTCAGAGCAGTATACGCACCGATGAAGCAAATCGCGGAAAATGCCGGATTCGATGCCGGTGTCGTTGCAGACAAGATCGCCAACTCCAATGAGGCGAACTTCGGATTCAACGCAGCAAGCGGCGAATATGTCGATATGTTCGAGGTGGGGATCATCGATCCGCTTAAAGTTGAAAGAGTCGCGCTGCAGAACGCCACTTCGGTAGCGAGCCTTCTCTTAACGACAGAGGCAACTGTCTCAGACATCAAAGAGGAGAAAACAGCTGCACCTGCAATGCCTGACATGGGCGGCATGGGCGGCATGGGTGGCATGATGTAAGAACCGTAAAGCAAACGTGAACTGCTTCATGTTTGTAGGTTCGGAACCGAAGCGGTGAAAGCCGTGAAGTGAACGAGAATAGTTTCTCGTTCATAAGCTTAAAACCGGAAGCGATGTCTCAAAGAGACCGCTGAAGGCTAAATGCGAAGCGATTTGAGCCGCGTAGGCTGTAGAGTTGCTGTTACATCATCCTTGTCCTTCCTCCCCAAGGTTGGACAGCCCCTCACAACACTCACACGCTTACTAATCAATTACCAGTACACCAATATACCAACCCCTACTTCCCTATCTTCGTATCAACTCTTGGAACTCATAAGCCGGAAGTGGTTTTCCAAAGTAATACCCCTGTAGATAATCACATCCGTATGAAGCGAGCAGATCAGCCATCTCCTGATTTTCTATCCCTTCAACTACGAGCTTCATACCCAGACTGTGTCCCAATTCGATCATCGCTTTGACAATACGCTGATCCTCATCATTCTCCAGAATATAATCGACCAGTGTCTTGTCAATCTTCAACACATCCGCTGGAAACTGCTTGAGATAAGAAAAGGAGGTATATCCTGTACCAAAATCATCCAATGCGATCGCCACCCCAAGTTTTTTGAGTTCCCGCAGCTGTCTGTCCGCAATATCTTCATTCTCCATTGCTGCACCTTCAGTAATCTCAAATTTGATCAACTCCGGAGCGATCTGATGCGATGCAAGCTGCTGTGCCACATTCTCAACAAACCCTTCAGCCTCTATCTCAAGCAGTGACATATTGATGGAGACCTCAATAGGCTTGAACTTAAACACTTCCCAGCGTTTTTGTTGTTTCACCACCTCAGAAAGAACATATCGACCCAACTCTATGATAAAACCGGACTTCTCCAGCATCGGTATAAATATGTCCGGAGGAATATACCAATACTCCCCGTGTTTCCACCGTATCAATGCTTCTGCGGCAATCACCTCTTTGTCTTTTGTACGTACGATGGGCTGATAGTAAACCTCAAACTCATCTTTCCCTATCGCATCATGAATAGCATTGAAAAGCTCCAGCTCATCGTACTTCTTTTCGATCTCGTTAGGCAGATAGACATGAATATGCCCATATCCGCTTTTTTGCGCCTCATTTAAAGCTTTATAGGCGCGGTCAAGTAGATTGATGGTGGTACCGCTTTCTGGATAAATACTGATACCGACCGACGCGCTCAGATGAAACTGAACGCCATTGATCTTATAGAAAGTACCAAGCTCTTTTTGTATCTGCCTGCTGAGGTAAACCGCCTCATCAACCGTTTCTATCACCGGCAGACAGATAAGGAAATTGTTACTGAAGGTATGATAGACATAAAACGTGTTCTCTTTAGCCAACTGTTCAAGATAACGGGCGAAGTAGATCAGGATCTCCTCACTCTGTTCATATCCGATGATCGATCTTATCTGTGAGAAATTATCGATATCAATCAGAAGCAACGCCAGTTTTCTGTTGTGCAGATGTATTTTGGAGAAAAGTTTGTTCAGGTCCTTTTGCGCCTGCAGTTGGTTGGGAAGGTTGGTAAGTTTGTGCCGGTTGGATATCTGACTGCGTTCAAACTCCTTTCTGAGATCATGGATAGCAATAATATGATACCACTGGGTATGGGTACTGCCGGCAGAAGAACGATCTACATAGAAATTGATCGGTATACTACTCTGCATACCTCTCTCTCCTACAGCAAGGCTTGACTGAGGGAAAGAGTGCATCTTGTCATGATTGTTCTGATGCAACCCGCTGATGAATCTGTCAAGCGGTACCCACTCTTTTTTTATCTTGATCTTAGGCATCGGGTCCAAAGGTCTCTCCAGAAACTCTTCTGGCAGGGAGAAGAGTTTCTGCAGGGTCGTGTTGGCATAAAGTATTCTGTTATCAGAAGAGAGTACAAGGATCGCATCTTCCGAAATATCAAACGCCTTTTTGAACATCTGTACTTTGGCTTCTATCCGTTTTTTAAGCTGATTGCGTTTATACTGAAGAATCAACACTGTAATGAGCAGTACAAAGAGTAAGCCACACGTCAATACTGCTTCCCACGAGAGTAACATCTCTTTTCCTTCTATCCAATCTGTACGTCTCTCCCCTCTAGAGAAGAGAAAATAGCATATTAGTCAGTAATATCATATCCCTTTTTTACTTAAGGGAGTTCTATCATATCATTTTATCTTATGTTCTCCATACCGTCATTTTTTCTTTATCTCTATGCACACCGCATCGATACGCACATATTCATCCTCTACGGTGAAACGGTCATCTTTTTGTATCATATTGAGTGTGACAGCTCTTCCTCCTTTGGAAACCTGTGCCCATCCCGGTTTATACTGTAAAGTAGGATCACTGAGCTTCATCTTCTCATATAGATATTCTGCCTGTTGTGCTTTGTTTTTTAGCATAAATGCCATACTCTGTGACAACTGCTGTTTGAACTGTCTTGGGAGAAGTGCATACTGTTCGATTTTGTATCGTACTGTACGGGTGAACTCATCTTCTATCCGTCTAAATGTATTGTGTAGTTCCTTAAGTTTTTTAAAGGGGGCATGCTGCATCAGCAGTGTTTCACTGTGCTGCAGCAGCAGCTCTTTGTGTTTAATCCTCTGCTGTATTGCTTCTGTCACTCTTCCAAGCAGCTCATCAAGCAGATAAAGCTGTTCATTTCTATCCGGCAATACCATTTCGATCGCCGCACTGGGGGTTGGTGCCCGCAGATCCGCGACATAGTCACTAATGAGTACATCGACCTCATGCCCCACGGCACTGACCACCGGCGTATGCATAGCAAAAATCGCATCAGCGACCGGTTCTTCATTGAATGCCCACAGATCTTCGGTAGACCCCCCACCCCGTCCGACAATAACCACATCTGCCCCAAGTCTGTCCGCATAACGCAAAGCATGGGCGATCTGTGCGGCTGCACTTTCCCCCTGCACCAGTGTATCGACAACAATCACCTCAACCAGCGGCCAGCGCTTCTCGATCACTTTAAGCATATCGTGCAAAGCAGCACTCTCTTTTGCCGTAACCAGTGCAATCTTCCGTATCTGTTTGGGAATGGGTTTTTTATGGTGTGTATCAAAATAGCCTTTGGCTTTAAGCTTCTCTTTGAGCTGCTCAAACGCCAGCGCCAACGCTCCCTGCCCGTATGGTTCGATCTTGACCGTCTGAAACTGATATTCTCCACGCGGCGTATAGACACTCACAGAGCCCTCCACCACAACACGCATCCCTTTTTCGATACGGAACTTCATACGCGACACCGAAGAGCGCCACATCACACACCTGATCGCGCTTTTGTCATCTTTGATGGAAAAGTAGAGATGCCCGGAGGTATGGTAGGTCACCGATGCCACCTCTCCCTCGACAAGGATATGCATGAAGGTCGCCTCAAGAAGAGACTTGATCTTGGTGTTGAGGGAGGAGACGGTCATCATCTGCAAGGCTTGCTCCTTGCAATTGAAGTGATGAGTGTTGAGTGAAGAGTGAAGAGTGTTGGTTTGCACTGCTTTGCAGTGCTTTTATGAAATGCAAAAGCTTTTCGTAGAAAAGCATACCGACACGCTTCACGCTTCATTCTTAATTCTTCACTCGCTTCTGTGCGACCAAAAGCGTGCTGATCCCCATCGAGAAACTTTTGGTATATTTCATCTCGAAACCTGCCTCTTCCAGCTCTTTGGAGAGCATCTCTGTGGTAAGGAACTCTTCAATGGAATCAGGCAGATATTTGTAAGCCTCATAGTTCTTAGAAATGAAACCGCCTACGCGGGGGAGGATGTTTTTCATACCAAAATCGACCACTTTGTCGATAAGTCCGCTTCTGTCCTGTTTGGTAAATTCGAGAATGACCACCAGTCCGCCGGGTTTGAGGGCACGATTAAACTCCTGTAGGGCTTCGACACGGTCGACCACATTACGTATGCCGTAACTGATGGAGATGACATCACTGCTCTCATCGGCAACAGGGAGCTCCTGTGCTTTACCCACGATGAACTCGGCAAAATCTACCTTCTTTTTGGCAACCTCCAGCATCCCTACAGAGGGATCCACACCGACAAACTTCTCTATCTCGACACCCCTCATCGCAGCCTGCTCTTTCCAGTAGATGAGCAGATCACCTGTACCAGTTGCCACATCAGTGATCTGCCCAAGTTTCTCTTTGCCGAGGATCTCAAAGGCTTTATCACAACCTTTTTTGCGCCACTGAATATCGATGCCCATACTCAGTACCCGGTTGGCTTTGTCGTAGGTCGATGCGATATCATCGAACATCTCTACGATCTTCTCCTGTTTTTGCTGCTTGTCTGTCAGTTTTTCAATCCCCACTGTATCTGCTCCACTGCACCGTATCCACATAGTATCTTGCATTGTGAAGCGGTGTTAAATTATGATTGATATTATACGATAATGCATCATCAGAGAGCTTAGGCGCGGTATATGTCAACATCCAGTCGATGTGTCCCTCAAGCGATCTTAACATACCCTCACCCCCCTCGACCAGCACAAAACCGCTGCACTTTTCCCATCTGATTTGGTTGGTGATATCCACGCTGCGATTTGGAACACTAAAAAGGGGGATATCCATATCAAAACCGCCAATCCTGTGTGACAGGATAGTGACATCCGGTGCTTCTCCTCCCACCAACCTGCTGTCAAGAGTGGGTCGGTCGGTACGGACTGTATTGCCCCCTATCAACAGTCTGTTGCATACACTCCGCAATTGGTGGACATGACGTCTCGATTCGACTGAACTGATAATACCTCCGCCGATTTTACCGTTAAGTGTCTGCGCAATCTTGAAGAGCACAAAGGCGCGTTCCTGCCAAATGACAAAGGGTTCTATGAGTTCTTTACACGCCTCTTCAAGAACACCGACTGCCACACTGTTAAGCTTTTTTGCACCTCCCGCATGTGCCTTGACGGGATCAAGCGTGCCTACAATGACCCGTTTGGGATTCAATCGTGCAAGCAGTGAAGCACATGACGGGGTCTTTCCCTGATGCGAACAGGGCTCCAGCGTCACATATATCTCACACTCAGCAAAAAAACTTTGGGGGAGTGATAGCAGAAAATCATGCGCTTGGTGTGCATCGAAACGATCAAAATTGACTGTCGTGTCAGATATTGTTTTATACGCACCAATCAACGCCAATACTTCCGCATGTGAAGTACCTGCTTTCTGATGTGCCTCTATGGATAGAATACGGCCGTTTTGTACGACTACCGCACCCACGGCAGGATTGGGGTAGGTTAGAAGCTGATATTTCCACGCTTCATCCAGGGCAAGGCGCATAAAAAATTCGTCATTCATGCCCTGCCCCTGCTTTATTAAAACTCGAAGTAGGTCTTGACGGTACCGAGCTCACTGTACTTGAAGGCTTTGTCCCCCTCTTTGGTCTCGATGACAACCCCTTCATCATCGGCACTTTTGAGCGTACCTTTAAGCTTGTCACCGCCCAGTATCTTGACTTTGACCTTGTCTCCGACAGACTGCTTGAAGTGTTTAGGTTTGGTTAGTTTGCGTTCGATCCCCGGAGAACTCACCTCCAGACGGTACTGTCCGTGCATGGGAGGATTGACATCGAGAAATGGGGAGAGTTCATTGGAGATGTCAGCACACAGGTCAAGCGACACGCCATCCTCTTTGGTAATGGAGACGCGATAGATTGTCTCATCGAACTCGGTAACGGTCTCTATGTCATACAGATGCGCACCGTTGGCTTCCACAATCTTTTCAATCTGCTCTTCAAGATTCATCTGACTCTCCATCCTCTTTTTTACGCTGGGAGATCTGCTTGAACAATTCTTCCATACGGCTCTGCTTCTCCAACTGCTCATCGAACTCAAAGGTAAAACGCGGTGCCTTGAACCACCCTTCACTCTGCTTACAGTGGTTCTGAATATATCCGGCAACAATACGCAGCTGTTTGAGTGCCTCTCGCTGCTCCTGCTCGGTCAGGAAAGACTTATCCAGATAGACTTTGGCATCACTTCTTCCCTTGGAACAGACCACATCAGTCACCAGCAGCGAATTGATACGGCTGTCATCGAGTGTCGCCAGTGCTTCGGGGATGATCTCCTTAAGTACCGACTCAACCCTGTGACGCTTGATCTCTTCTTGTGTCATCGTTACAACGTCACCTGCTCTTCAACATCTTTGAAGGTCTCGATCACATCACCCTCTTTAATATCGTTGAAGTTCTCGAGCATGATACCACACTCGTATCCGTTCTTGACCTCTTTGGCATCTTCGGTATGACGTTTCAGTGAAGAGATAGTACTCTCATAAACCACCACGCCGTCACGGATGAGTCTTGCCTTGGAGTTACGGGTAATCACACCCTCGGTCACCTTACAACCGGCGATCGTACCGACTTTTCCGACCACGAATGTCTCACGCACTTCCGCCTGTCCGGTCACCTCTTCTTTGATGACTGGACTCATCATACCGCCAAGCAGTGCTTTGACATCATCGATGAGATCATAGATGATGTTATAGGTACGGATATCGACACCCAGCTCTTTAGCCTTCTTCTTCACAGAACCGGTCGGTCTGACATTGAAGCCGAGGATCACCGCGTGCTCACTTGCATCTGCCAGCGTCACATCACTCTCGGTTACGCCACCCACACCCTCATGGATAATGTTGACCTTAACCTCTTCGTTACGCAGCTTCTCGAGTGAGCCTTTGATTGCCTCGAGAGAGCCCTGTACATCCGCTTTGATGATGACAGGAAGTGACTTGAGCTGCCCTTCGGCAATAAGTGCCGAAAGATCTTCAAGCGAAGCTTTCGTACTCTTGGAGAGCTGCTTGGCTCTCTCATACTCTGCACGTTTTTCAGCCAGTTCACGTACTTCTTTCTCCGAATCCATTGCCACAAGTACTTCGCCTGCGCCCGGAACTTCATTGAGTCCTACAACTGCAACAGGAGCACTTGGCGGTGCGGATTTAACATTGTTCCCATTGTCATCCTTGATGACCCTGACACGCCCGTAAGTCTGTCCAACGATGACATTGTCACCCACTTTGAGCGTACCGTTCTTGATGATCACGTTCGCGACCGGTCCGAAGCCTTTTTCAAGAGAACTCTCAACCACGACCGCTTTGGCTTTACGTGTCGGATCAGCCTGCAGTTCCATCACTTCTGCCTGAAGCAGGATCGTCTCCAGCAGCTCGTCGATACCTTCACCCGTATGTGCGGATACAGGCACGAACTCATACTCGCCGCCCCAGTCTGCCGCCATCACACCAATCTCAGCTAGCTGCGACTTGACATTGTCAGGATTGGCAGCCGGTTTGTCGATCTTGTTGATCGCCACGATCATCGGCACACCTGCCGCTTTGGTATGGGAGATCGCCTCTTTGGTCTGAGGCATCACCCCGTCATCTGCCGCAACAACGATGATGACGATATCGGTCGCCTGTGCACCACGCGCACGCATCTCAGTAAAGGCTTCATGACCCGGGGTGTCGACGAAGGTGATCTTCTTGCCGTTTTTCTCGACCTGATAGGCACCCACATGTTGGGTGATCCCGCCTGCCTCTTTGTCCGCCACTTTGGCTGAACGGATCTTGTCAAGCAAAGAAGTCTTACCGTGGTCGACGTGACCCATAATAGTAATCACCGGTGGACGCTCTTCGAGGTGTTCATCCTCTATGGCATCATACGCCGCAACATAATCGAGCTCATCAAGCGGGTTCATCGTAGTCACTTCCACTTCGAACTCTTCTGCGAGGATCTCGATCTCGTCTTTGGAGAGGAAGTCGTTCTTGGTGACCATCATACCGAGTGCGAAAAGCACCTTGATGACATCACCGGCTGTTTTGCCGATCTTCTCTGCGAACTCGTAGACCCTTACATTTTCAGGGATCTCAACAGAAGTGATCACACCGGTATTTTCCTCTTTGGTATACTTCTTGCGTTTCCCGCCACGCTTGAGTGAACGTCTCTGCTGAGGTCGGAACGGCTGTCTTCCCTTGCCTGGTCCTCCCGCTGCGAGGTCACGTTTCTTCGCCTCTTCTCTACGCTTCTGCTCCTGACGCATCATCTCTTCATAGATGTTCTTGTCAGAGAAGTCGAGCAGTACCACTTCCTCTTCGCCAAAACCGCTGTCGATGTCGCCGCTCATGCTGTCATGGTTGAAGATATCGATCTTCTTACCACTCTCTTTTGCCTGAGCAGGTCCCTTCTTAACTTTCTTCTTGCTTGGCGCAGGCGCAACGTCTCCCATAGAGATCCTGCTGGCTGCGCGTCCCGGTGCGGGCTTGGCTTTTCTGACGATCTTGATACCGGTACGGGAAAGTACACGGCGCTTTGGCTTCTGCGCTTCTTCCCCTTCAGCCGACTCTTCCGTTTTTTTACTGACAACGGAGATACCCTTACGCTGCTTCACTTCTTTGGGAGCGGGCTTCTCTTCCGCCTTCTTCTCTTCCGCTTCAGGAGCGCTCTCTTCTGCTGCAGGTGCTGCCGCTTCGACAGGAGTCTCTTCAGGTTCCGCTGCTGCTTCTTTGACCGCTTCAACAGATGCTTCTTCCACAGGTGTCTCTTCGGCAGCTGTTTCAGCAACCTCTTCGGCAGCCGGTACTTCAGCACTCTCCTCTTTTTTCTTCACGACCGTGATCTTTTTCTTCTTCTCCGGCTTCTTGAAGCCTGCAGGGAGATTTCCGCTGATAGCATACTCTACGAGGATACCGGCATCATCAAAACTGATCGCGCTGTTGGCCGCTTTGACATCAAAGCCCAACTCTTTTGCTTTTTCAATGAGTTCGCCGTTCGACAATCCCGCTTCTAGTGCTACTTCCTGGATTCTAACTTTATCCATTATTGATTAACTCCTTCATTTGAATGCGACGTATCGCATGAACCGACCTGCTGGGACAGTTCCATCAACAGCTTAACAAAACGCTCTTCATCGAGTTTAAAACGTTTCGTTAAGCCCTTGACCTTCTTTTCGTTTTTGATACAAATATCACACAGATAGAAACTTCTACCATACCCGTTATATGCGATAACGTCATTACCTTCCTGCTTTAATCTGATCAAAGTGTGTTGAGGATATCTGCTTCGGCAAGCGATGCACATTCGTATAGGCTGTGATTTTTTCATGTGTATTATACCCAAAAGAGATTAAGAGCAGTCAGCTCTTCGTAATGACCCCGTGATTATCGAGTGAAAGTGTGAAAACACGGAATTGCGGGAAGCGGGTCTGCAGTGCGTCGTGTATCTTCTGTGCATCTTTTTCATAGACCAGATTGAAGAAGGTCGAACCCGAACCCGACAGCGTACTCATCACTGCCCCGTGCTTGAGTGCGGTCTTCTGCACGTCAAAGAGTTCAGGCATCATTTTCATCCTGCGTGCCTGGTGGAGTTTGTCCTTGGAGGCAATGCGCAGAAGGTCCCAGGATTCGCTCATAAAAAGCGCGGTCATGTACGCTGCACGCGAAAGAGAGTAAACCGTCTCCTCCTTGCGGTACATCTTGGGTAGTACCGTCCTTGAGCGTGCTGTCGAGATCGTGCGGTTTGGGACGACCACAACCGCTTTGAGATAGTCAGGGAGTCTGCGTTTTTTACTGTAGACACGGTCTCCCTCGACACAGGCGACATTGAACCCACCCATCACGGCGGGGGTGATGTTATCGGGGTGATGCTCATAACGGAGCGCCTGATTGAGTATCTCTCTTTTGTTATAACGCACACCTGCTGTTGTATAGGCAGCGCTCAATGCCGCCACAATGACAGCAGAGGAACTTCCAAGACCACGTGAAATAGGAATACGGTTGGTGAACTCAAAACGGAAATTGTCACTTCTGCCGCCTGTCAGACGTTTGTAGTTTTCGTTGAAGATATTCAAAAAAAGCGTGTTCTTCTTGATCTTGGGGTTGTCCGCCCCTTCTCCGTGCGTGGAGAGACTGAGGAATTTCGAGGGCTTGATGACAATCTCGTTACGCAGATCAACAGCCAGTCCAAGGGTATCAAAACCGGGACCGAGGTTTGCCGATGTGGCAGGTACGCTTACAAACATAGTGACTTCTTCCGTTAAACAGCCGGCAGTAGATACTCAGGGGTTGACTCTTCATCTATTGCAAGATCGTGAATACTGTGAGGCAGTGCAAATACAGCACGAACCGGCTCTTCATATTTTTTTGTAATTATAGTCTCTTTTTCCTTGATAAAATAGAGGTTGCCGACTGCTTTGATGGGTTTACCGCCGTTGAGGGTGAAACCACTGCATCCCAATACCCTGATGCCCCGTACGATCTCGATGGTCTTGAGTATAATATAAGTGAGCTTGATCGCCATATAAGAACCGGGACTGCGCGTATAGATGATCTCTTTGACGTTATACTTGTCGAGAAGACCGCTTAAAAGCGGCAACAGAATATCAGAGGTTTTTTTGTCACTGCTGTGTGTTTCAATCAGCACACCGCCCTCATACACTCCCACCAGTAACGGCGAAGCGATGGAAATGACTAGGAGGGTGACTTCAGGCAAAACTTTTTGCAAAGGCCCTGCTCTGTAGTGCTTCGACCGCCACTGTCTCATAGTTTCTGCTGTCTGAAAGCAGTTTGGAGGTCAGCTGATAATTGAGATTGTGGCTTCCGGCGAATGATTCATACTTTGCAAGGATATTATGTCCGGAGACCATCATATCACCCATTGCATCGAGGATCTTGTGTCGTGCAAACTCATTCTCAAAACGGAGTCCCTCCGGGTTGAGCACCTTGTGGTCGTCAAGGCCGATGGCATTCTGCAGGCTGGCACCCAATGCAAGGTTTTGACTTTGAAGGTATTGGATATCCTTTGCAAAACCGAAAGTCCTTGCTCTGGCGATCTCCTCGATGAAATTGTGTGTGCTGAACGCAAAACGGTGCGACTGTTCGCCAATGACCGGATGGTCGAATTTAATCTTGAAATCGAATGTCGCCGTCTGTGATGGAGTGAGACGGACAAATTTGGCACCATCCTGAATTTCAACCGTCTGCTTGACACGGATCACTTTTTTGGGAGCATCCTGAAGTGCAATACCCGCCTCATCAAGCAAGAGACAGAACGAGATGGACGAACCGTCCATGATAGGCATCTCATTCCCATTAACCACAACACGCAAATTGTCGATACCGTAAGCATAGATCGCTGACAAAAAATGTTCAATCGTAGAAACAAACCCTTTCTCGCTTCCAATCACTGTTGCCATACGTGTATCGATGACCGAAGCGGGGGAAAGAGGAATAGAGAGAGCCAGATCTTCACGGTAGAAAACAATACCTGCATCCACATCAAGCGGCTCAAGACGCAGCTTGATAGGCTCACCTTTATGCAAACCGATACCGATAACCTCGACCGGTTTCCTGATCGTACGCTGCTGCATGGCCTCTCCTTTCACTTCTTTATTTGAAAAATCTTACAATTATACTATAAAATATAACCAATTGCAATGATACGTTCTCATTGTGAACTTTCTGTGAACCCTACTTCGTCTTTTTTTTCGGTATTGCCTGGGATGCCGGCGGCGGATCGATAATAGCATCCGCCTCCTTGAAGACATTGTCAATAAACTTGGTGATCCACTTCTGGTCGAACCACTCTACCAGACGCACTTCGATCCCCTGAATAACCATGCCAAAATGAAGATGGTCTCCCAGTGCCAGTCCTGTCATTCCAGTCTTCGCTATCACTTCTCCTGCGTGCACTTCGTCTCCTTCCTTGACCAATATCTGTGAGCAGTGCCCATAAAGTGTATAGAGCCCAAGGCCATGATCGATCATCGGCATATTACCGTAGATACCGTTCTCGTCAGCATAGACCACTTTCCCCGGATTGGAAGCGATAATGTCAGCCATCTTCGTACTGGCAAGGTCATACCCGACATGGTACGATTCTGAGATAACATTGTCCTTGCTGCCATAATAGTAGTAGCGGTGATCTCCATAGCTGGCAACCTTCTTGCCGTTCCTGAGCGGATGAAACCGTTTCATCTTCCAACTGTCAATCATCTCATCGGAGACATGCTTGCTCAGCTTATGGATTAACGCCTCGTTCTTCTGCCGCATCGTTTCATTGATCGCTTTGAGCTTCTTGAGCCTGTCAGTAATGTTGGCATATTCCGGGTCACCCGATGCCAGATCAGTGATCTTACCGTCAATGAACTTGTCGGTCGCACGGATCTTGGAGACTTTGTAGCGTGGATTACCGTGATAAAAAGGAATATGCGTTTCCCTTCTATTACCTGCCTTGTCCGTAGCGACGATCTTCGCATCGAAACTCTCTTCGGTAAAAGGCCAGGCGACGAGTGCAGCATAGTAGCCCTCTTTCTTGTAAGGCTGAGCCTTGAATCTGTGTCCGTTGGCTTTGATATAGAGTGCATCCATATTCTCGTCTTCCGCTTGGAAAACGACCAGTGCACTTCCTCCCTGATTGATCATACGCGAATTGGCAATAATATTGACATTGGGACGTTTATAGTCGACATCAATATCGATCTTCTTGACAGCACTGTTACCTTCGAACATGTTCCACATACTGCTG
>JAJRRK010000032.1 GCA_024279555.1 Campylobacterales bacterium | reverse complement strand
GTGACCATTCATCGCTATCTTCTGCCCTTGCTGCTTTTGGGAACGATCATGATCGGTTCTTTTGAGCGGACAAAGTCCTATTTTATGGTCGCTGCGCTCATTGTAACGCTTGTTGCCGCCTGTTGCAACCTCTATCTTGTCAGCCTTCACGGTATTACTTCCGCCTATGTGCCTGAACTCTACTTTATGATTCTCTGGATCTTCACCATTGCCGGGTTCCGTTTTCTTACTTCCACAGCTTTGACCCTGCTCATCATTACAATGGCGATGCTCAATGCATTCATGCTCGAAAGCAGCCGTCCGATCGATCTGACCATCTATGCTTTCTGGCTTTGGGTGGCGTTCATACTCGGTTTTCTCGGCGGACATCTGCTGGAGTACTTTTCAAAGACAAGCTTCTACAATGAGCACAGGCTGATACATCATGCAGAACATGACCCTTTGACCGGAGTTGCAAACAGAACACGGTTCAACGACCGACTCGAACATGCCATAGCCCGTGCCTCAAGAGAGGAGGAGAAGATCGCCATTGTCTATATTGACCTCGACCGTTTCAAAATGCTCAATGATACACACGGTCACGATACCGGTGATGCCTATCTGCGCGATATTACCCAACGCATTCTAAGCCATATCAGAAGTTCGGACACACTCTCTCGCATCGGTGGTGACGAGTTCATTGTCATGCTCGAAGATGTCGGTACGGTTTCCGATGCCATGAAGATCGCACAGATGATCCAAACATCACTCTCCAAACCATACACGCACAAAGAGGCGATTCATTTCAAAGGTGGTGCGAGCATCGGTGTGGCGATATTCCCTGACCACAGTCGCAACAAAGAGGATCTGCTACAGTTTGCGGACAAGGCAATGTACTCTTCCAAAGCCAAAGGAGGAGACCATACGACACTTTACAGTTCCGATGCCCCATAAGAACTGCGTACAAGTGCACCCGATGCCACGGCAAGAAATCCCATTGCATAGGCTTTCTCTTTCATCTTCTCGAACCATTCAGGAGGATAGTACCGCATAACAGGGTGGTGTGCCGGTGTGGGCTGGAGGTACTGCCCCAGTGTCAGCTCCTCAACACCGGCGTCGTGGAGGTCCGCCATGGTCTCCAGCAGCTCCTCTTCATGCTCTCCCAGCCCTGCCATGAGTGATGACTTGACCCTGCCGTCAAAATGTTCACTGTAATACCGGAGGGTTTGAAGAGAACGGTCATAGTCGCTTTGGGGGCGTATTGTACGGCTGAGCCTTCGGACAGTCTCCTGATTGTGTGCAAGCTTGTCTGCGCCACAGGTTACCATGAGAGAGAGTGCCGCCTTCTCTGCTCTGAAGTCGGGGGTAAGCAGTTCTACTTTGATGGCGCTATCCCGCGCTTTGATCGCGGCGGTCACTTTGGCGAACTGTTCGCTGCCATAATCTGCAAGATCGTCTCTGTCCACAGAAGTGACGACCACATAGTGCAGCCCCAGTGCCGACACAGCCTCAGCGACCCGCTGTGGTTCTGTCGGATCGGCCGGCATGCCTCTGCCCGTTTTGACATGGCAAAATCGGCAGGCACGGGTGCAGGTATCCCCAAGTATCATGAAGGTGGCGCTGTGACGGGCATAGCACTCGCTGCGGTTGGGACAGGCAGCCGCTTCACATACTGTCGTAAGTCCGTATGTACGTAGTATCTCGGTGGTATGCCCGATCAGATGCGGATCGGGGGCTTTGACCTTAGGTTTCCACCGGTTCATGGAACACCTCCGAAATGATGTGTGTAAGTTGCTCAAATACCTCTTGGCTCTTCAAGGTAACCCCCTCGGCATACAGCGAAGTGGGGATGACCCCCTCAAGTCCACAAGGTGGTACCTGCCCATGAAACGCCAGATCGACATCGACATTGAGCGCGACACCGTAGAGGCTCACACCACGGCTGTAACGGAAACCAAGTGAGGCGATCTTGCGGTTGTCACGGTAAAATCCGGGACGGTTTCTGTCGTAGTGCACCTCAGGCAAGAGTGCACTGAAAAACTGCCCGAAACTCTCTACTACTTTGGCATAGAAACGTGCCGGCTGCGGAGCCTGAAAGACGAAGTAGAAGATGCACTGTCCCGGTGTGTGGGCTGTGACCGCACCGCCCCTGCCGCATCTGACCGTCTCGACAGGCCAGCTGTGCGTGTCGTCGTAGCCTACCGTAAAAAGCGGCGGATGGGAACAGAGAATGAGATGGTTCCCTCCCTCTTCCACTGCTTTGAGATGGAGTTGTTCCATCCTCTCCATCGCCTCAGAAAAGTCTGTCTCTCCCCAGCGGTGTATAATCATAGACGCAAAAATGCCTTTTCGAGGCTTTCTGAGAATGTCGGATGCGCCAAAACGGTCTTGCCGGCAAGTGTTGCATCCATCTCTCCTGCCAGTGCCATTGAGACTGTGGCAATGAGCTCTTCGGCATAGGGTGCAAATATCTCCCCGCCGAGCACAAAGCCTTCATTGTCGGCATAAAGTGCCATCACGCCCAGATCACCCTCATGGGTATGGGCAAAGGGTAGTCCCTTGAGCGGCACCACACTCTCTGTGTAGTCCATCTCCTCTTTTTCCAACGTCGCTTTTGTTTTGCCTACCTGTGCATAGCTGCACGGCAGGGTATGGATGAACTTCACCACCTTATCGAGCGTGAGTCTATCACTTTGCTTGCCCAGAATACGCCGTACGACATGGAGCACTTCCGCTCTGGCGGCATGGGCAAGCTGGAGCTTGCCGTTACAGTCACCTACAGCATAGTGTTTGGCAAGGGTCGTTTCAAAGTGTTCATCGGTACGAATGCCTTTTGTATCTACTGCTATGGCGTCTGTCTGCACGGTATCTGTATTTGCCCTTCTGCCTGTGGCGACCAGCAGGGTGGGTACATAATGCTCACTCCCGTCCTGAAATCGGATATGGACACCCCGCTTCTCTGTACGCTTCGCAAAGGCAATGCTGCTTTGGGGTCTCAAACGGATACCCAGCGCCTCCATCTGCGATTTTATATTTTTTGATATGACAGGGTGTGCCTGCCGTAGAAGGGTATCATGCCGCCAAATAAGCTCTGTTTCCACGCCCGCAGCGGCAAAGAAGGATGCCATCTCCAGACCGATGGCACCATCCCCGTAGACAGCGACCTTTTGGGGCAAAGCAGTCAGGTTGAGTACATCGTCACTGGTGATGATATGCGTTTTGTCATATACGATACCTTCAGGCACGAAAGGGCTTGCCCCTGTTCCGATTATGATGTACTTGGCAGTGTAGCGTTTCTCCTCCACCTCGACCGTATGCGGTGCGACCAACTTCCCCTCTCCCGCAATGAGGTCAACACCCCTGCACTGTTTGGTGATGCTTGTTGTGACATTGGCAAGCAATGTCTCTTTCTTCTCATGCAGCCGTGCCATGTCAAGTGTGACACTTCCTATAAAATGGTCCTGTGAAGCAGCTTTTAAGACCGTGTGGGCTGCTTCAAGATACATCTTGGAGGGAATACACCCGTTATGCAGGCAGGTACCGCCGAGATGTGCCATGTTTCTCTCTACGAGGGCTGTCTTCAAGCCGCCTCTTGCGGCGATGATCGCACCGGCGTAGTTGAGTCCACCGCCAATAAAACAGATATCGTAATCGTAAGTCATCTATCTTTCCTTTGTGTAGTCGAAAAAATGTGTTCCAAAGTCCATAATCCGGTCGTTTTTCACCACGACACCTTCACGCTCAAGCAGCCTTTTTTTGGTGGATTTGCCGCCTTCACCGGAGTAGTTCCCCAACCTTCCGCCGGCATTGACCACCCTGTGACAGGGGACTTCCGGTGCATAGGGGTTTTGCCCCACTGCACTGCCTACCGCCCGTACCGCTTTGGTATTCAGATGCGCAGCGATCGCTCCGTAGGTCGTTACTTTGCCACGGGGAATACGCTTCAGCGCTTCCCATACTGCCTTTTGGAATGATGTCGCCACGCTAACCCGCCTTGGAGAAGAACATCTCATCTTGGCAGAGTGCTTTGAGTGTCTGCATGAACGCTGCCGCCTGAAAACCGTTGACAACACGGTGGTCAAGTGTGAGCGTCACGGCAATGCTGCCCTCCTTCTCGCTGCCGATAGCGGCAATGCCTGCATCACTGCCGCCTACCATCGCATCGAAACGCTCGATGCCTGTCATGCCCAGATTGGAGAGTCCGAAGGTCGATCCCCGCATCTGCTCTACAGTGATCTTCCCCGCTTTGACCTGCTGCTTGAGCTCTTTCAGTCTCTGTGCCAGTGTCTCGGTGTCTATCGTATCTATTTTGTGTATGACAGGCATGTAAAGTGCCTCATCCGCTGCCATCGCCACCGAAACGGAGGCATGCGGCCATACCTGAAGCGTTTCATTGTTGAGTGTGGTACGGAAGACCTCATGGCGCATCATCGCTTCGGCAAGCAGCTTCAGCAGCCAGAGCGTCACTGTGCGCTGCGCATCGGTATGCATATTGATAAGTGTCGCATCAAGCGCATCGTAAAGATGGTAGACCGGTTTGTTCGCGGCAGCCGTCACCGTCGCTATGACCGCTTTTTGGTTGGAAGATATCGGCTTGGGAAGCGGGATGTCATATTTTTCAATATGAGACAACACGTCCCTTTCACTGATCTTCTCTTTCAATGCGAAAAGATCGGCAGAGAGGTGGTAGCGTTGCAGCAGTTTCCACGCTTTGGGTGTGAAGTAGCGCCGCTGGATAAATGCCAAAATATCCGCTTCATGGGCAGGGGTGGGAAGCTTGTCCTGCTTTTGCAGGTCTTCAATGTTAAGACCGTAATGTGCCGCCAGCGCTTTGGCTTTGGGGGAGGCGGGCGCACGTGGAACACGGGCGGATTGAGAATCGGGAATGGAAGATTGGAAATTTGCAAAACGCTTGTCACTATCCTCTCTATTCACGACACTTTGCTCACTGCTGCCTTCTTCCTTTTCATTGTTCACTGCTACCTGTCCGTTACTCTCTGCTCCCTGCTCCTTGCTGCCTTCTGCCTCGATTTTTGCAATGACCGTCCCTACAGGCACTTCGTCACCCTCTTTGGCAAGCAGCTTGGAGACCACACCGTTCTTGAAGCTCTGCACCTCCATGATCGCCTTGTCGCTTTCTACTTCGGCAATGACATCGCCTCTCTTGACCGTCTCTCCCTCTTTGACCTTCCAGCTGATGAGCTTCCCCTCCTCCATGGAGTCGGAGAGTTGGGGCATGACGATCTCATATGCCATGTTTCTCTCCCCATGTGATGATCTCTCCCGCGATACTCTCCGGGGTTGGGATGGAAGCCAGCTCCAGTTGGCGGTTGTAAGGGATAGGGATGTCCTCTCCGGCAATGCGCAGCGGCGGCGCATCGAGGGCATAGAACATCTGCTCTGCCGCCCAGCTGACGATCTGCGCGCCGTAACCGCCTGTTCTGTGATCTTCCTCGACCATGACCAGCCGTCCTGTTTTTTCCAGCGATGCCGCAAGGGTCTCATAGTCCACCGGGTTGAGCGAACAGAGGTCTATCACTTCACAGCTGACCTTCAGCTTCTCTTCTATGAGAGGTACGGCTTTCATGACATCATCAACCATTTTGAGGTAACTGACGATGGTGACATCCTTTCCTGCTTTGACTACACGTGCCTTGAGCGGGTCAAGTTTGGCAGCGAAGTCGATCTCACCCTTTTTGTTGTAGAGCAGCTCATGCTCTATGAAAATGACCGGATCGTCGCGCAGTATGGCGTACTTGAGCGCATGGTAGGCATAGTTGACATCCGATGCCGCCAACACGATCAACCCCGGCACGGCAGCAAGCATCTGCTCGTAGCTCTCCGAGTGCTGTGCGGCAAGCTGTTTGCTAACCCCCTGCGGGAAACGCACCACCATCGGCAGGGTGATCTTCCCCGCACTCATATAGTGCAGCTTTGCCATGTGGTTGATGATCTGATCAAATGCCAGCAGCGCGAAGTTGGCGGTCATAATCTCGGCAACAGGACGCAGTCCGCCTATCGCCATACCTACGGCATTGCCGACGATGGAGAGTTCGGCGATGGGGGTATCGATGAGCCGGGTTTCACCGTACTTGGCGACCAACCCTTCGGTCACACGGTAGCTTCCGCCGTAAAGCCCGACATCTTCACCCAGTACGACCACATTGTCATCAAGTGCCATAGTCTCGTCAAGTGCCTTGTTGAGTGCTTCTCTATACAGCATCGTTTCCTCCTTCGGCAAACAGATGGTCAAATCGTGCCTCCAACGGCGGCTGTGGGCTTTGTGCGGCAAAGTTGACAGCAGCATCCACCTCCGCCTGTGCTCTCTTCTCGAGTGTTTCAAGCTGTGCAGAGGAGATACCCAGCACATTGAGCATGTGCATTTTGAGTTTTTCAATAGGATCCTGCTGCTTGCAAAGCGCCATCTCCTGTGGGCTTCTGTAACTGTTGGCATCAGCAACGGAGTGGCCTTCGTAACGACAGGTAAATGCTTCCAAAAAGAGGGGACCATGCCCCTCTTCAAGGTAGTGCTGGGCTTTTTGCACTGCTTCATAGACGGCTATGGCATCCATTCCGTCCACTTCCATGGTCGGCATGTAGGGTTCCGCTTTGTTTGCCTGTTTTTCAAAAGGTGCTACACGGGTGATCTTGGTACCGATAGCATAGCGGTTGTTCTCACAGAGGAAAAGCAGCGGGAGTTTCTGGGCAGCGGCGATGTTGAGTGACTCAAAAAAAGCACCGCCATTGGTCGCACCGTCACCGAATACGACCATGACCCCGCTCTGGTTGCCCTGATACTTTCTCGCATAGGCACATCCGACCGCATTGGGGATGTGTCCGCCGACGATGGCATCGCCGCCGTAAAAGAAATGCGAAGGGTCGAACAGATGCATCGACCCCCCCTTGCCTTCGCTCACACCTGTCTGCCGTCCAAAAAGCTCCGCCATCACCGCTTTGGGGCTTACCCCGCGTGCCATTGCCATGATGTGCTCACGATACGTAGAGAAAACATCTCCTTTTTCAAAGGCTTTCATTGCCGCGACGCTCAACGCTTCCTGTCCGATATCCAGATGCAGGAATCCGGAAATCTCTCCTTGCATATAGTGTTCCTTGGCGGCATATTCGAACTGTCGCCCCAACACCATATGGTAGTAGAGATCTTCCGCCAGAAGTTTATCGATCATAGAGACTCCTTTTTTGATCATTACATATGAAACATCAATACATTGAACAAACCGCCTGTCAATGATGTGACAAGACTAAAGACAAACACAATTACGATCATCGCCGGAATCGCGGCAAAAGCAAGTTTTACCAATAATACCACTAAATCCATAAAGGGAATATCAATTCCCTCTATGATGATCCTTTTATGATCGTCATTCATTTTTTATTTTCCTGTTGATCTGAGCTGTTTTCATCTTCCCGCGCAGCAAAAAACATACCGCCGAACAACAATGCAATTCCGTCAAACAGGAGGCTGATACCAACAAGTAGCCCGATAAGAAAGAGAGAACTCAGCGGCCAGTTGACCAAAAACAGTACACCCAGCACCAAAGAAGTCAGTGCATTAAAGAACCACAGCCACCATATCTTGTCCGGCTTGAGTGAAAATGCCAAGCCCATGCTTGCAAATGCATCCATGAAAAAGTATACCGCAAGCAAGAGTCCCAATGTCGCCACACCTTCCATCGGATAGAAAAGCATCATTAGCGATACAAACAGGAGGGCAAAGCTTTTAAGCCACCCTGTCCAGTCTTTCCTGTTGCTTTTCCATGTCATCCATGCACCATACAAGCCGGCAACCAGCATAAGGTAAGCGACAAAAACAACCGTACTAACGGTCATCAGTGTTGGATACAGGATGCCGACCAGCCCCATGATAATAAAAACAACGCCACTGAACTTTGCATATTTTTTGAATGCATCGACCAGACTTTTGTTGAGCCTCATTTCGGGTGACATATTACTATTCCACATCGTAAATCCTTTTAGGTTAAATTGGTTGGACTTTATTATAGGTTGAAAAATCAAACCATGACTGTTAGCCAGTTAACACTCACTGGACAAACTATAAAATTTCCTCGAGTTCTTGCGCCAGCACATCTGCCTGGGACTTTTGTCTGCTTCTGGCATGTACGGCAGTTGCCCAGACGGCTGCCGCTATGCTCAAAACGATAAATAACCATGGGTTGATAAGATCATAGGCATAGTAATCCACCATGGCAGAAAGTGTTAAAAAGAGCGTAAAGTAAACTGTAAAAAGTGCCACTAAATGTTTTTTGCCTAATTTGTGCTTTTGTTTGTTCGTTTTCAAACGGTTCTCCTTTAGAGTAAATGTTCCACATGCATACCCCATGCGATTGTTACGATACCTAAAAGTGTGATCCAGAGTGCCGCACGGTAGGTGTTTTTTGCTCCGCCAAACCACAAGGCGTAGACCGCTTTGAGCAGATTGTTGCTTCCTGCGGCGATCATCACAGCCGCAATTATCTGTGTACCCGTAATCGAAAACTTACCTGTCAAAAGGGAAAGGATAAAAGGATCGATATCGGTAAAACCCACTATGAAAGAGAGTATCTCAAGACCGGAGCTTCCGTATTGTTTGGTCACAAAGTGGGTAACGACCATCATAATGACAAAAAGAAGCGCAAACACAAACGCTGTTTGCAGTTCCAGCGGATTTCTGTCCACAATGTCGACATGTTCGTGTGTCTGTTGCGGATTTCTGAGATAAAACCACGAAATAACAAATCCCGCGGATGCGAAAATCATAAACGGTACAAGAAGGGTTTTTCCTATCTCAAAATTGAAAATAAGCGCGACTATGATCAGGCGCAGGTACATCACGGATGTTGCGGAGATAATCGCCGCATCGAGTACACGGTAGCCTTGCAGTGTCCGTGCCTTCTTTGCGAGCACAACGGTGGTTGCCGTAGAAGAGTAGGTGCCGCCGAAGATCCCCGTCAGATAGTACCCTTTGGAGGGGAAGAGATACTTCTGCAGGAGATATCCGCCGTAACTGATACCAGATATCACCACCACCGCCAGCCATATTTTGAAAGGGGAAAGCGGAATATAGGGGATAATATTCTCCTCAGGCAGCAGAGGGAGGATCACCGCGGAGAGAAGGATCATTTTGCTGAGTGTCTGGAACTCCTCGATATTGATCGATTTGGCATATTCGCCTATGCCTTTGTTGACATTCAAAATGAAAACAATACTCACATACAGCAGCGCAGTCATCCAAAGGGGAGCGACCTGTATCAATCCTCCCATCGCATAGACCAGAAGCATCACGATATACAGAAGTATGCTGCGTTTGTTTTCCTCCAGATTTTTGTGATACAGCAGTGCATAGAGTACCGTAATGGCAGCAAAGCCTGCGACATAGAGCAGCAATATAGTGCTGTGGTCCATCTTCCATAGTATGAAACCGAGTATCCCTACAAAACTGTAGGTGCGTATATCACCGAAAAAATACTTTTCATCATGCGCCTGTATGTTCTGATTACGGTAGGATTTGACTTCAAGTCCTACCAGAAAAGTAAAAACGGCGACAATAAGAAAGTGCACAAGATCGACATTGTGATTCATGGCAGAATATTTCCTTTGCTGCGATATGGATTTTCAAAATACAAACCACGGTCATGCTTAGTTCACAAAAACGGGCTTGTGAAGCGTACCGCTCCGCTTTGTCGTTTACCGATGAAGGCTTTTACAGTACGGAACACGGAGTTCCTCGTTTGTACCAACCACTCAATGAGATATACCCATTATAGCATACCGCGCATCATCAGTCCAAAATAGGCAGCCCGCATGAGATGAAGATCCATCTCCCACCATATCCACCTCGGTACCGTCGGATCCAACGGAAAGGTCGGTGCCAACCCATGGTTGTCATATTCAGCAAGCAAAACTCTTCCATAGCGGGTTTTGATGGGAGAAACACTGTATCCGTTATAGTGAATGGGCAGTGTTTTCTTCTCCAGAAAGGCTGCGAGATTGTCCTGTATCAAAATAGCCTGCTCCCGAACCGCGCCGCCGCTTTTTCCCGAAGAAAGCCCCAGAACATCTCCGATACCGAATACATCGGGATACTTTGGGTGCTGCAGTGTGGCACTGTCTACTTCCATCCAGCCTTTTAGTCTGCCTTCTTTAATGGCAAGAGGTGAGTTTTGTACCACTTCCGGTGCCCGCATCGGCGGTGTAATATGAAGATAATCATAGGAGTATTCCACCCTCTTGCCGTCGACCTCGAATTCTGCTGTTTTACGGCTTTTGTTGACCGCTAACAGTCTGTGGGAAAATTTGGTTTCCGTATTTCCTGCCTTTTTCATCTCTTTTTGCAGCGTATCGGCGATGGGCTTGGATGGGAAAAGCGTATGCCCGGGTTTTGTCAGGGTAAAATGCACATTTTGATGCAGATCTTCTCCTTTTCTGACTCCGTTTCCACGCAGTATATCATTGCATAAAAAGAGCATATCAAAGCTGACACCCTCACCTTTTACAGGGGTGTCCGGTTCGCACAAAAGAACATTCTGCGGTCTTTTGGCCGCGTTGCGTCTGATCGATTCAAACCAGAGTTTTGTTATTAGAGCGCCCGGTGAGATTCCCTTGAGTGTGTCGTTCAAATAGACACTTGCAATCCCCTCTTTTCCGATATCTTCAGCATTGATCCCTTCAATCGCAGAAAAATCATACTCACATCCCAAAGCAACGACAAGGTAGTCATAGGAGAGTTCCCCGCTTTTTTCTGTATGTACACGGTGATTGTCAGGATCAAATGCTGTTATCTTTTCCTGAAGCCATTTCACTCCATCCGGCAAGATGTCCTCTGTTGCGCGCTTGTTGTCAAACTCACTATAGAGTCCTGCGGCAACAAAAACCTGTCCGCTTTGATAGAGATGTGTTTCATTGGGTGCGATCAGTGTAATCTGCGCATTGGGTACAGATCGGCGCAAACGTGCGGCAACCGTGATCCCTCCTGTACCGCCTCCGGCAATGATGATCTTTGCTTTCTTTTTGCTTGAAGGGACAGAAAGGCTTGTCTCTGCCTGTGCGGATATGCTACCGCCTGTCATAAGCCCCGCACTGCCCAATCCTATGAGCTTTAACGCATCTCGGCGATGAAGCGTGCGCTCTTTTCTCTTTTGAGCTTCAAATAATCTCTTCATGATACTTCCTTCGATAATATCGCAATACAGCCATTTTGACTACATCGTTAAAGACAAACCATGCCAGTGCATATGCCCACATCCAAAGTGCCCACTCCCAGCCGATCGGTTCCATCAGACCGAAACCGTACACGGCAATAACTGTCCCTGCGACTCCACTGAAGAAAGAGGCATTAAAGAGTGTCCATGACGGCCAGGGACGTTTCCAGAACCAGTCGTCTATACGGGTATTGTAAAGGGTTCCGTGCCCGGCAATGATCAGTTTGGCAAAAAATGCCGACTGTACGAAATCCAGCGGAAGATGCATCAGGGAGATGAGTATCCAAAACAGCGTGAAGGAGGAGAGTACACCGGCAATCCCCAGCCAGCTTGCAAGAACAAAGACCTCTTTCATATCCCATCGTACCGGTTGTTCCCGCACTTTGGTATTGTCATAGGCGATCGTCATGATCGGTATGTCGTTGAGCAGTGCCAAAATGATGATCATCAGTGCCGTGATCGGATAGAAATCATAGATCACGATCGCCAGTGTCATAAAGATAATCACACGGATGGTCTCTGCAATACGGTAGATTGTATAGCTCTTCATCCGTTCGAAGATTTTTCTGGCTTCTTTGATCGCATCGACGATCACGGTCAGACCCGGTGCCATCAGTACGATATCCGCTGCCGCACGCGCCGCATCGGTTGCCCCACTGACGGCAATACCGCAGTCGGCTTTTTTAAGGGCGGGAGCATCGTTGACCCCATCTCCGGTCATTCCGACAATATGGTCGCTTTTTTGCAACTCATCGACGATAAAATATTTGTCTTCTGGATAGACCTGTGCAAAGCCGTCTGCCTGCTCGATCAGTGCGATGATCTCCGACTCATGCTTTTTCACCGCTCCTTTGGGAAGCGGCATATTGTAAAGTTCTTTTTGCACTCTATTTACGATCTTTTCAACGATCGCATCGACTTTTTCTTTGTCTGTATCGGGATTCATCGTCTCGGCGATCGCTCGGGAGAGGACTTTGGAAAGATAGAGGTACTCTTCGATAGACTCCCCTTTGAGCATACGTACATCTTCGATAGTATCGCCGATATTCAGCAGTCCTGCAATATATTTTGCCACTGCAATATTGTCTCCGGTAACCATCTTGACCTTGATGCCTTTTGCCTTTGCTTCGGAGATCGCCTCTTTGGAGTCTTCTCTGGGAGGATCAAACAGCGGTATCAAGCCGACAAAGTGGTAGCTGTCCTCTTCACATTTTCTATAGGCAACCCCCAGGGTTCTAAAGCCTTTTGAAGCGAAATTTTCCACCTCTTCATAGGCTCTTTTTTTGTCGAATTCTTTTTCATCACTCTGTTCTATGATCACCTGCGGTGCACCTTTGGTAACCACCAGATCACACTGCTCTCCTTCATACACACCTTCCGTACGTTTATGTACCGGATCGAAAGGGATGAACTTCTTCTGTTTCCACTGCGAGAGTTTTGCATCGAGCCCATGGGCTTTGATATAATCAAAAATCGGTTTTTCGATAGGGTCGTGATTTTCCTCTTTACTTGCCAGCGCAGCATAGACCATCAGATCATCCGCCTGATACTTCTCTACCAGATAGGGGTCGGCAAGTTTCATACTGTTTTGCGTAAGCGTGCCTGTTTTATCCGAGCAGAGGATATCCATCCCCGCCAGTTCCTCTATGGCTGCCAGACGGCTAACGATCGCTTCTTTGGCAGCGAGTGCACGGGCTCCGATCGCCATGGTGACGGTCAGAACAGCCGGCATCGCCACGGGGATTGCTGAAATGGTCAAGACCAGTGCGAAGATCAGCAGATCGACCGTGGGCTGATTGGTTTTGACTCCGTGGTAGATAATGATCGCGATCATTGCCAGTGTCAGCAGTATGAGAAAGTTCCCTACTTTGATGACCATTTTCTGGAAGTGGCTTCGTTCTTCCATTTGGGCTTTGGCAACAAGTCCTACCGTTCTGCCGAAATAGGTATTTTTTCCTGTTCCTGTCACCTGCGCGATCATCTCTCCCTGTTTGATGATCGCATTGGCATAGAGGTCGTCGCCGGCTTTTTTGTCCACAGGCAGAGATTCCCCTGTCAAAGCGGATTGATCGACCAGCAGAAAATCCCCGCCGCCAAGCAGTTTGGCATCGGCGGGAACAATATCGCCTATTTTGATCTTGATGATGTCATCTGGTACGATCTCTTTGGCATCGATATGCTGCCACTTCCCGTCACGCAGCACCAACGCCTCTCTTGCCAGTTTCTTCTTCAGTACGGCAATGGCATTGAGCGCTTTGGACTCCTGATAGAAATCGACCAGTGCATTGACAAACAGCAACACCAGAATAATGGTCAAATCTTCCCAGCGGTGTGCTGCTGCCGAGAGCACAGCCGCCACTTCGATCATCCACGGGATCGGCCCCCAAAAACGCCTGAATAGCCGATGGAGCCAACTCTCTTCTTTTTCTTCTATGGCGTTGGGACCGTACTGCTTCAGCCTTGCTTCGGCTTCTTCCTGAGTCAAACCATTGGGTATCTGTATATCTTTTGATTCATCTGCCATCGGATTATCCTTCTTCAAATATAACCTGGGAATGCTCTTCAATATAGGTAACGATCTCATCCACATCATCGCTGACGGTAAAGAGGGAAAGGTCCTCTTGGTTGATCATCCCTTCTTTGAGCATGTTGTCATAAAATGCCATCAGAGGTTCAAAATAGGATTTACCGAAAAATGCCACCGGAACGGCTGACATCTTCTTTGTCTGTACCAGTGTCAGGATCTCGCTGAGTTCGTCAAGCGTGCCAAATCCGCCGGGCATGATGACCGTTCCTACCGAATATTTCAAAAAGGTGACCTTTCGGGTAAAGAAATAGTCGAACTTCAGTTCGGTTTTGACATAGGGATTGGTATGCTGTTCATGGGGCAGTTTGATGTTGAGCCCTACTGAGTTGACCGCACCGCGGTTTCCCGCTTCCATGATACCGCCTCCGCCGCCGGTGATGATGGCAAATCCTTTTGCCGAAAGCTTTTGGCTGATCTCCATCGCTTTTTGATAATAGGGATGGGTCTCACCGATGCGGGCACTGCCGAAGATACTTACCGCAGGAGGCAGATTTTCCAGTTCGTCAAAAGCATCGGTAAAATCGCTGATGACCTTGAACATACGCCAGACATCTTTTTCGATGTTCCGGTTGTCAAGGAAATCTTTCTGAAAGTCTTTCATCTCTTATCCTTTTGAAGGTTTCATCATACGTTGAAAGAAGAGCTGTTGTGCCAGTTTGCCAAAAGACTCCGCAAGAGTCGGGTGTGGGTAGATCGCACCCATGACATCCATCGGAGTCATTTTGTTCGAAACAATCAATGAAGCAGCCCCGGACAAAGAAGCTGCATCTTCACTGACGATCTCTACACCGACAATAATATCAGTTTGTCTATTGATAATGAATTTCAGATACCCTTCGGGGCTTTTATCCAGCTGTGCTCTGGCATCCTGCATAAAGGCATACTTCGCAACGGATACTTCCATGCCTTTTGCCTTTGCACCACTCTCATCGAGTCCGCAAACCGCCACCTGTGGATCACTGAAAAGTACCCAGCTGTTCTTGTCGTAATCGACCGTATGCGGAGAAGGAGCGAACATATTGTGAATGACGACCCCCGCTTCATAACTGGCAGTATGGGCAAACTTCGGCGCGGCAATACAGTCACCACATGCAAAGATATGATCTTGGGCGGTTTTGAGCGTTACATCGACCTCTACACCATGCCTGTCGTAAGACACACCGGCATTTTCCAGTTTGAGGTCTTCGACATTGGCTACCCTTCCTGTTGCCACAAGTACATGCGTGCTTGTAACGCTCTTGTGCTCACCGTTTTGTGTCAAGGTAACAACAAACGTGTAATTTTCATACATGATCGATTCCAGATCTACATTGAGATCGATGCCAATCCCGCGATCGATCATCTTCTGCTGGACACTCAGTGCCGCTTCTTCCCCTACACGCTTGAGAATCCGTTCACTGCGCTCGAGGATATGGGTTTTGACTCCCAGTTTGTTGAACATCTGCGCCAGTTCGCAACTGATCGCACCCGCTCCGACAAAGAGGATTTCATCCGGCAGCTTTTCTTGAAAAAATACATCTCTGTTGGTCCATACTTTATCGATACCGTTCCCTTTGACAGGTGGCATTGCCGTTTTCGCACCGGTGGCGATCAGCGCTTTTTCAAACGCGATCTTCTCTCCGTCAACTTCAAGTGTATGCGCATCGACAAACGAAGCATTTCCCTGCCTAAACGAAAGTGTCGGCAGTGCCTCGATCTGTCGCATCGCACCCATGGAGCGTTTTCGGACGATCTCCTCTTTATCTCTGATCACACCTTCCCAGTGGATCTGGGGATGGGTCTCATCGATATGAAAGATATTGGCACGTGCGACTTCATCGTAGCGGTTGGCAGCATTTTCCAGTACTTTGGAAGGGATACATCCTTCAAACAGGCACTCTCCGCCGGGTGCCTCTCTTTTGTCTATCAGCAGCACCTTTTTTCCAAATTGTGCTGCTGCAATGGCAGCGGGTGTTCCTGCCGGGCCTGCACCGATGACTACAAGATCATATTGTTCCATGTTTTATCCTTTAGGTTATTGTCCTGCAAATATCTGCAAAGCTTCTTCTACAGAGGCATTT
>JAJRRK010000031.1 GCA_024279555.1 Campylobacterales bacterium | reverse complement strand
GATCGAAATCGATTTCAATAGTTCCGTTGGTCTCAAAAGTAATACGTATCCCTTCAGCTACCAGCCACTCGATCACTTCATAAAAAGCCTTGTCGCTGTAGTACATCAACGGTTCACCGCCGGTAATGACCACATCGGGCAGGTAACCGATAGTATCGAACGCTTTACGAAGCTTCTCTATGACGACACGCCCCTCCTCGACCTTCTGCCACTGCTTGGCAAAAGCACTGTCCACCGCAAAATAGGTGTCACACCCCAAACGCACTTCACCGTCCACTTCATACTGTGCACCAAAACCGGGGCATGAGAGGTTGCATCCGCCTGTGCGCAGGAAATAGGAGGGAACTCCGGCGTATTTGCCTTCGCCTTGAATGGAGAAGAACTGCTCAGTCAAATAGAACAAAGGAATACCCTTTGTTCTTTAGTGAGGAGTGCAGAGTGAAGAGTGAAGAGTGTCGGTTCGCATTGCGTTGCAATGCCTGCATCAATAAAAGCAAAGTAGCTGCTCTGCATATCACCATTCTTAACGCTTAATTCTCCACCCCAAGGGCACTTGTCACTTCGTTCGGGCGCACTCTTCACTAATCTCACCCTCCGGTCTCATAGAACGCACGGGAGGAGACCTCCTGCCCCTCTTCCATTTCACCTTCAATCCAGCGGTTCTCTTTGGGCTTGTCTTTGAGTACCTTGGCAAGCACCTGCGAGGCTGCTTCTACATCACCCTTTTTAACATGTTCGGCAATACTCATTGCTTCATCAAAATAGAGACATGGAATGAGAAAACCTTCTGCTGTAAGTCTGATGCGGTTACAACTCTCACAGAAGTCATGTTTGTGCGGGTCGATAAGCCCAAACTCATAGCCGTTCTCTTCGATGATATAGTTGAACGACGGACTTGCACCCTCTCGTCCAAGTGCACGGATGGTGTACTTCTCTTTGATCTTGGAGAGGATCTCTTTACCGTGCATCCCTTTGAGACTCTCGTCCGCATGGCGGTTCTCCATATATTCGATAAATCGGACTTTCATACCCTTTTGACGACAATAGTCCAGTATATCGATGATCTCTTCATCGTTGATACCTTTGAGCGGTACCATGTTTATCTTGACCTTCAAGCCTACTTCCAGTGCCTTGTCTATTCCCGCCAGAACATGGGAGAGGACATCTTTCTGGGCAATCTTCGCCGCAATATCAGGCTTGAGAGAATCCAGAGAGATATTGAGCCGTTTCAAACCGGCTGCTTTCAATCGCGGTGCTGCTTCGGGCAGAAGAAAACCGTTGGTGGTCATCGCCAGATCGACATCAGGATTGTGATCGTTGATCATTTTGATGAAGGTATCAAGATCCTCACGCAGCAGAGGTTCCCCGCCGGTAATACGGATCTTGTCAACTCCCTCGTCCATCGCTGCTTTGATAAATAAAAAAAGCTCCTCGAACGAGAGAAGATTCTCTTTGGGTACCCATGAAAAAGGTTTTTCGGGCATACAGTACTGACATCTGAAATTGCAACGTTCCGTCACCGATACTCTCAAATAGTTAACGGTTCTACCGTGTCCGTCTATTAGCATGATAATCCGATCTTATTGATTTTTGTTAGGGTAGCAAAATGTAGATAAAAAGGAGTTAAGAGAATGAGGAATTAAGAGCAGCTGGCTGCGAGAGCCGACTGCTGAAGTCATCTCACAAGAAGGGCTTTGCGCTTCTTGTGAATCAATATTAGTGGTGACCTTTCCAGATAGATTTCTTCCACAGATACGCCAGGATCGTAAAGATCACAAAGAAGAGAAGAACCCATGGCCCGACCGCTTCACGCTTCGGCTTGCTTGGATCACCGGTCTCTTCAAGATATTGCTTGACCTCTTCATATCCCTCTTTGGTAATACCCACTCTAGGCATCGCCGTACCAGGAAGCTGCGACTGAGGATCCTCTACGAATGTCTCAAGGAAGTGCTCACTTCTCGCTCTGATGATGATAGAGAGATCAGGCGGCAGTTTACCCATATAGTCAGCCAATTTGTTCTGATACTGCCCAAGATTCTTCTTGAACTCAAGTGCATCAAGATCTACACCCGTTTTGATGTTGGACTTGGTCTTCGGTACTTCACCGATCTGTGTCCACTTGTCATAACGGTTAGCGTGACATCTGCCACATGCGAATTCATATACCTCTTTTGGCTTCGCTTCTTTTGGTGCGATGGACTTGAAATAGGCTACGATATCCGCTGCATCCTGAATGCTTCCGGCACTTGGAGGCATGGCAAAGTGCTTGGACTTGGTTACTTCTGCCGGATTGAGCAGGAAGTGCGCAAAGAACTTCTCATCCAGTACTTTGCCTGCCAGGCTGAGATCAGGCGGGTTAACGCCGTATGTCTGAGCAGACATCAACGCATCCATCGGCGCAGGCATATTTTTTACTTTAATAGAGTGGCATCCCACACAGGCAGCGGCAAGCGCTTCACCTTTGGCTGCATCTCCTTTTGGTACCTCTTTAAGGTCGCTGTATTTAAAATCATCCCCCTCTACATGCTTATGCATCTGAGAGTGTGCGAACGGTTCGACACCCCAGTAGAGGATTAGAGTAAAGACAGCTACGATTCCAAGTATTTTCAATTCTTTCATTCTTTACTCCTTACAGCT
>JAJRRK010000030.1 GCA_024279555.1 Campylobacterales bacterium | reverse complement strand
TCTAAAATACCGGTATAGAGAATGAAACCGCCTTGACTCACTTGAGATTTCAGGATCTCGAAAATCAAGTCTTTACGCTGATATTCGTTGGGGTTCTCTACACCGACTTCTTTGGCAATCTTAACAAGGTCATCGAGGGGTCTTTGTTGAAGGTCTTCTATTTTATAGCCCTGAACGGGTACGTGGGTTCTGTTGTTCTTTTTTCCGGCATGGCCGTTGGATTTTTTGCTGTCGCTCATAATTCCTATTGTTTGAATAGGGTTGTTGAAATGAAGAATAGTAGTAACATTACTGCTATGTAGTGGAGGTATTATAGTCCCTTTTGACTGAAATGTCAAATTAGAGGTACCCTTAACCACTTTCGGACTATAATGGATAAAACACTTTTTTCAAGGAAAACAAATATGTCTGTTGAATCACACATCAAAAAAGTCCTGCGTACCATAGAGACACACAGCCCCGGTCAGCAGGAGTTCTATCAGGCAACACAAGAAGTACTCCATTCGCTTGTTCCACTGCTTAAAGAAGTCGAGCGCTACGACCACTACAACATCCTCGAACGCATCACCGTGCCCGAACGCACCATTATCTTCAGGGTCAACTGGGTGGATGATCATGGCATCATCCAGACCAACATCGGCTATCGTGTGCAGTTCAACTCCGCCATCGGTCCCTACAAAGGCGGGCTGCGTTTCCACCCCAGTGTCAATTTGGGAATTGTCAAATTCCTCGGGTTTGAGCAGATCTTCAAGAATGCCCTCACCGGTCTACAGATAGGTGGTGCGAAGGGAGGTAGCAACTTCGACCCCAAAGGCAAGAGCGACAATGAGATTATGCGTTTTTGTCAGGCGTTCATGACTGAGCTCTACCAGCACATCGGGGAGACAAAAGATGTCCCTGCAGGCGACATTGGAGTAGGCGCACGGGAGATCGGATACCTCTTTGGGATGTACAAGAAGATCACCCGTCAGTTCGAGGGGGTGCTCACGGGCAAAAATATCAACTGGGGTGGCTCCAACACACGAAAAGAAGCGACCGGTTACGGGTCGGTCTACTTTGCGGAAAATATTCTGAACAAATACGGAGAATCGCTTGAGGGCAAACGCTGCTGCGTCTCAGGGTCGGGAAACGTGGCGACCTACACCATTGAAAAACTCTATGAAATGGGCGCTGTTCCTGTCACCTGCTCGGACTCCAAGGGAACGATCTACCATGAAAAAGGGATCGATCTCAACTCGCTCAAAGCGATCAAAGAGATCAACCATCAGTCACTTGAAGCCTATGCGCAGGTGCACCCCGATGCGGTCTATACCTCGGTGACACACTACCCCAAGGGCAGGCATGTCGTATGGGATGTCCCCTGTGACATTGCTTTTCCTTCTGCAACACAGAATGAACTCAATCTTGCCGATGCCCAAAAGCTCTACGAAAACGGCTGTCGTCTGGTCAATGAAGGCGCCAACATGCCCTGCACCCCCGAAGCGGTTGATTTTCTGAAATCCAAAGGGGTATGGTTTGGTCCGGGCAAGGCTGCCAATGCCGGCGGGGTTGCAACCAGCCAGCTTGAAATGAGCCAGAACGCCTCCATGGCAAAATGGAGTTTTGAAGAGGTTGACATCAAACTGCGCCAGATTATGCACAACATTTTTGACACTGCCTACAGAACTTCTGTCGAATTTGAATGCGAAGGAGATCTTGTCAGCGGTGCGAACATCGCCGGGTTCAGGAAGGTGGCTGACTCGATGATCGATCAGGGGGCGGTGTAGGTAGCGACCCTGGCACATGTATCCTTAACTTCTAAAGCAAAGGAAGGTAAAAGGAACTGGTAACAATGACAACTTATTCTATCCTTTCCACCTAACAGCATAGACTATATATCATATTCCGATGGTACTCTTGAATACATCTTTACAAGCATCATATTTTGATGTATAATTAAACATACTTTAGTTCACAAAAGGAAAAACGATGACCGTACAAACCGAGTATGATCGCATTACCTTTTCTCTGCCGCACAGTATGAATGCTTCTCTTGACAAATTGAAAAAAGAGATGCGCATATCTAAATCGGATATCATCAAACAGGCAATCGAGTCTTATTTAAAAAAACGGGAAGAGGAAAAACTTGCACAGGCCATTGATTTGATGGCAGAAGAGTATCGGAATAATAACGAACTGACATTTCTGGCCGATCTGGATAATGAGGATTTTCAATGAAACAAGGGGAGATATGGCAAGTAAATCTTGACCCGACCGTTGGCTCCGAGATCAAAAAGAGCAGACCATGTCTTATACTCAATAGCAATAAGATCGGAAAACTACCGCTGAAAATTATCGCACCGATCACCGACTTCAAAAAACACTATGCTCTTGTACCTTGGATGGTTGTCATTGAACCTACAAAAGAGAATGGATTGCACAAAAAATCTGCCATCGATCTATTTCAGGTGCGTTCTGTCTCCCAACAGAGGCTTAGTCAAAAAATAGGAGAGGCAAAACATGATATTCTGCTTCAATGCAGGCAGTCGCTTAATCTGGTATTTGACATCTGACAGCTTACAGGTAGCAATTTTTCTTATTTTCTCTGTAGTATTACCGAATTAGCTAAGGCTAGTCCTGCGAAAATCTGCCTTGATTATGAACGAAATCACCGGCATCAAGTTTCAGATTATATATTAGTGCGGTAATAAACTGAAATCGTACTTCAATTGAGTGCGAAGAAAAGCAGCGGCGGATAGAGCATCACCCCTGTCAGAAAAAACCATCCGGGAATACGCCACTGCAGCATGGCTGCAAGTTCAGTGGGCACCTGCTGCTTGATAAAAAGTGCCTTGATCAACTCCAGTTTATAGAAGAGATCGAACACTTTCATCGCGATAATGAGCACCATATAGAAGTTAAGTACATTAGTCAACACCACCACGAACAGGATGAAATAGAAGGTCGGATGGACCAAAAAGAAGAGAAAGATACTCTTACGGTACCAGCCATAGAGCCGTTCTATTACGCCGCCGAGCGTATCTGCACGCTGGATCATCGCTTCAAAAAGCTCGAGAATCACCAGTACCAGTGTCAATGAAAGTGCTGTTTCCATGCGGGATTTTACCGAGTTTTGGATAAAATGCAACAACACCAATATACCAAGGAAACCGCTTGCCACAAGTCCCCTGCACCCACTGCAATCTGACCTTTGATGAATCGGTCATGATCACCGAAAAAAAAGGAGAAGAGACACTCTACTTCTGTTGTAAGGGATGCCAGGGAGTTTATCATCTGCTTGAGAGTGAGGGGCTTGACAGTTTTTATGATAAACTGGGTGATACCAAACTGCAGCCGGCTGTTCAGAGCAGTGGTGATCTGGAAAAGTTCGATCTTGAAGGCTTCAAGAACAAATATATCAAGGAGCATGAGGACGGACTCTACGAGATCAACCTCATCATCGAAGGAATCCACTGCTCTGCGTGTGTCTGGCTGAACGAAAAGGTGCTCCACAAAACCCCCGGTGTGATCGAAGCGACCATCAACTACACCAACAACAAAGCCAAGGTGGTGTGGGATCCGGAGGAGATCAGACTCTCCAAGATCATTGAGACCATCCGCTCCATCGGCTACAACGCCTACCCCTACGACCCCGCACTGCAGGAGGAGAGAGCAGTCAAGACACGCAAAGAGTACTACTCACGCATTCTTGTCGCGGTATTTGGCTCCATGAATATTATGTGGATCGCCATTGCCCACTATGCAGGTTACTTCAGCGGTATGGAGCAGCGATTCAAAGACATTCTCAATGTCGCAGAGTTCATTCTCGCCACACCGGTGCTCTTCTACAGCGGCTGGGTCTTTTTCCGGGGAGCATACTACGGCTACAAGAACAAAATCGTCAATATGGACACCCTCGTTGCATCAGGGGCACTGTCGGCGTACATCTACTCTATTTACGCCATGGTCACTCAAAGAGGGGAGGTCTATTTCGACTCGGTAGCGATGATCATCACTTTCGTGCTGGTGGGCAAATACCTCGAAGTACTCAGCAAAAAACAGGCGGTCGATACACTTGATTCCATCATGGGAAGCACCCCGACAGAGGTAACCGTTGTCAACAACAGTGAAAAGGCGCTTGTCTCAGTCGAGAATGTCCAACAGGGGGACATCATCGAGCTCAAACCCGGAGAGAAAGTGGTCATCGACGGCATCGTAAGCTACGGCGAAGGCTCATTCGATGAGAGCTCCCTTACCGGAGAGAGCGAACCGGTCTACAAGACAATAGGCGACACGATCCTCAGCGGATCCATCTGCCTCGATTCGGTCATACGGTACGAAGCGACCAAAGATGCCTCCTCCTCCCTGCTGCATGCCATTGTCTCTCTGCTGGAAGAGTCCATCACCAAAAAACCCCGCATCGAACGGCTGGCAGATCAGATTTCAGGTTACTTCTCCACGGTCATCCTTTTAATCGCCCTGCTGACATTTACAGGATGGTGGTACTTTGGAGGCAATTTTGAACAGGCGCTCATTACCGGCATCTCCGTCATCGTCATCGCCTGCCCGTGTGCACTGGGGCTGGCAACACCTATGGCGACACTGGTGGGCATCTCCATCGCTGCCAAACGCAACATTCTTTTCAAAGAAGCGGGCTTTCTGGAAACGATGGCAAAGAGCGATCTGCTGGCGCTTGACAAGACCGGCACCATCACTGAAGGCAGACCTTCGGTGATTTCAGAGTACCCCTACGATGATTACGATAAAAATCTGCTCTATGCCCTTGTTTCCACCTCCAACCATCCGGTTTCCAAAGGAATCAAAGTCTATCTTGAAACAGAGGGTGAGTACACGGATATACCGCTTGAACAGATCAAAACCGTTCAGGCAAAGGGGATCGAAGCGGTTTGCGACGATCAGAAGCTTATCGGCGGCAACGCCGCATTCATGCGGGAGCACGGCATGGCATGTGATGAGACATCCGAACACACCCTCTTCTACTTTGCACTCAACGGACAGATCGTCACCAGATTCGAACTATCAGACACCATCCGCGAAGGCGCCAAAGAAGCAGTTGCCGCCATTAAAGCGCTTGGCATACGGGTCGTCATGCTCACCGGCGACCATGAAGAGAGTGCCAAACGCGTTGCCGATGCTGTAGGCATTGAAGAGATACATGCCCGACTGCTGCCGCAGGAGAAGGCGGAGATGATCGACCGTTTCCATGAAGAGGGACATATCGTCGTCATGGCAGGAGACGGCATCAACGACACCATCGCCCTTGCCAAGTCAGACATCGCCATTGCTATGGGTCAGGGAGCCGATGTCGCCATCTCGGTCAGCGATGTGGTGCTCATGGACGAGAAACCTCAAAGCATCTACGAAGCCTACCGTATCTCCCGCCGCACCTACCGTGCGGTCAAAGAGAATCTGGGCTTCTCCCTGCTCTACAATCTCGTAGCGGTACCGCTTGCGATGGCCGGTTTCGTCAACCCGCTTGTCGCCGCACTCTCCATGAGCTTAAGCTCATTGGTAGTCGTTGGGAACTCGATGCGGATTAAGATGATGAAGTTTGTAGTGCGTAGTGCGTAGTGCGTAGTGCGTAGTGCGTAGAAAAATAATGCACTATTTACCTTTTGTCAAGGAAATTCGATAAAATAGTGTAACTTTTTTTAAAGAATGGATTCATGAAGAGACAAAAAAACGTACCTGCCACCTGTTACCTGCTGCCTACTAACTGCTACCTAATGTTCGCTACCCACTACCCACTACCCACTTGCTCCTACGGAGCATATCATGTCTGAAAACATCATCATCGTCATGATCGGCATCTCCACCCTGCTGGGAGCCACAGGTCTTGCAGCCCTGCTCTGGGGTGTTAAAACGGGACAGTTTGATGACAAGTCCAAATTCATCGATGCGGCTCGATTTGACGGGGAAGAGGAACTGCGGGATGCGGCTATGATGGAAGAGAAGAAAAAAGCCCGACAGAAAAAAAGAGCCGACAAAGATAAAAAAAACTATATGCCGGCTGATTAGTAAAGCGTAGAGTTTGACACAACTTACAGGAAAAGTTAACTATATTTTTGTACCATCTTCCCCCAATATACCCATAACTAATATACAAATAATCATTCCCCTGCTATAATATGAATAAATATTAACTAAACACAGGAGAAAATAATGAAAAAAAGTATCCTAACTACCCTTCTGGTTGCAGGTTTACTACAGGCAAACAGCCTTGAACTCAATGTCAACAGTAATGATGTTGAATTTGGAGGGAAACTTGATATCACCTCAACTATCGGCTACGGTAGTGGAACTACCTATTTTCTCGGCGGTGACTATCTGCATACAGACAATGACAATCTTCTTAAAGTATCCTTTGGAGCCTCCAATACCCTTTCAGGCGCAGAGGGGCTTACTTTCACTCTTGGGCTTGAAGGAGTATTTGGAGACAGTTATGTCGCTTTGCCGTTCTTTGGTCAAGCATCTTTACGTCTGCCTTTAGATGAGCCTATCCCTGCTACCACCCTGTCAGCAAAGCTTTCATATGCCCCTTCCGTACTCTCCTTCGTCGATGCAGACCAATACCTCGAATACCGATTCGAAGCTGATGTAGAGGTCATCTCCAACATTCATCTCTACGGTGGCTACCGCAATATCGACACAGACTACGAAACACACGACTACAACCTCAATGACAGCTGGTACGGCGGGTTGAAGATAAGTTTCTAAGGAGGGTACTTATTGGTATATTCGTCACTGGTATATTAGAGAATTTACGATAAAATATACTGAAAATAACCAATAACCAGGAACTATTCCATGTTCATTCAAAAATCCATCTTCCGCGAATATGACATCCGCGGTATCTACCAAAAAGAGCTCAATGAACAAAGTGTCAAGCTTATAGGCTACCACCTTGGCCAGCAGGTAGGCGGTGAAAAGATTGTCTCCATCGGCTACGACGCCCGCTCTCATTCCCCTGTACTGCGAAACTGGCTCACCTCCGGGCTCAACGCCGCCGGCTGCACCGTTTT
>JAJRRK010000029.1 GCA_024279555.1 Campylobacterales bacterium | reverse complement strand
CATTAGATGGGGGACTCTTTTCCCCTATAAAAATGTTACTGAAAATTCATCGTGGTATTGGCATTGAAATGAAGAAGAAATTGATCTTAGATTATTTGGAAAAACAGGCAAAATAGCAACCCGATTTCCCGCTTTAACTCTGTTTTTGACAAAATTCACGGTTCATATGGTTCTCCATCAATCGTGCCTGCATCAGGGCATCATCTTTGTTCTCAAAAGTCATTGGGTTGGTGTAGTCGCTCTTTTTGAAGCAGCCGCACTCTTTTTGCATCTGAATTGTATACATCTTGCATCCTTTTGGTTATAATTTGTCAGATAATAGCAAGCAGTGCTTAGTTTAAGTTTAAGTAGGATAAATTTACTCCTAATTACCTCAAAGAAGTGTACAAAAAGGCGATGTGATGACCAAGAAGATCGAAAAAGAAGAGATAGAGAGTGTCTGTACCTACTGCGGTGTGGGGTGTGATATTACCGGTGTGGTAGAAAATAATAAAATCGTTAAAATCTTTGCGCAGAAAGACGGGGTGGTTTCAGAAGGAAAGCTCTGCATCAAGGGAAAGTATGGGTATGACTTTGTCGATGCGAAGGATCGCATCAGAGAGCCGCGTATTAAAAAAAGTTTTCTGGAAAAGAATCCCCAGATAGTAAATGCGTTCGGAGAGAAACTCAGTGAGTTTGATCATGACTATATGACCTGTGATGTCGATACGGCAACGAGTATTGCCGCAATGAAACTCAACGAGATCAAGTCTCAGTACGGCGGAGATGCATTTTGTGCGATAGGTGGGGCGAGGACTTCCTGCGAAAGTGCCTATGCTTTCCAGAAATTCTGTCGTGAGACAATGGATTCTCCGCATGTGGATAACTGTGCGCGTGTCTGCCACTCTCCAAGCCTCAAAGGAATGCGTGCGACCATCGGTGAGGGGGCGGCGACCAACCCCTACAATGATATTTACGAGACGGAGTTTATGGTAGTGATCGGCTCCAATACGATGGAGGCGCACCCGATCATTGCCAACCGTATTGTGGATATGGCGAAGAAGCACAACAACCTTGCCGTGATCGATGTGAGGGAGACCAAACTTGCACGGCTCTCGAAGTACAATTGTGTGATCCCGTATGAGAGCAACCTGCTTATTTTGAATATGATGGCGTATGTGATCATCGATGAGGAACTGTATGACAAAAGTTTCATAGAGAACCGTACTAAGGATTTTGATGCCTTCAGGGAGAAGATCTTGAACGACCCCTATGCCAATCCGGATTTTTTCAAAAATGTTGAGGGGTATGAGTATCTTGCCAAGATGATCCCCAACATTGCCAGAGAGTATGCCGTGAAGAAGTCGATGATCTTCTGGGGACTGGGGATCACAGAACATCTTGACGGCTCCTACGCGGTTATGGCGATTACCCATTTGGCACTTATGACCGGTAATGTCGGCAAGACCGGCGCAGGGTTGATGCCGCTGCGGGGGCAGAACAATGTGCAGGGTGCCTGTGATATGGGATGTCTGCCATACTTTGCACCGGATTACCAGCAGCCAAAAGTTGAGGGGCTGATGACACCTCAGCTTGTTGATGCCATGCTGGAAGGACACATCAAAGCGCTGTTGAACATGGGGGAGGATATTACCCATATCCATCCCAATGTCAACAAGACTGAAAAGGCCATAGAACAGCTTGAGTTTCTGATGGTGCAGGAGCTTTTTATGAACGATATCGCCCAGCGTGCCGATATGGTCATCGGGGTGAAGAGTGCCTATGAAAAGACAGGAGTTTATGTCAATGCGATGCGAAGGCTGCACCTTTCTCAACCGCTTGTCAAGTGCGATCTGCCCGATGACTGGGAGGTATTGACACAGATGGCGCAGAAGCTGGGTGACGGAGAGAACTTCCACTTCAACTCCAGTGAAGATGTCTGGAACGAAGTGCGTGTGGTTGCCCCCAGACGTTTCAGCGGGGCGGACTACTATCGCCTTGAGCGTCACCGAAAACGCGGAATGCAGTGGCCGATCTATCATGAAGATACACCGGTGCTGCATCTGCTTGACTTCCGTACGGATGACGGGCTTGGCAAGTATGTCTACAAGCAGTATGAGCCCAGAGGGATGGTGCAGGAGATACTGGAGAAGAAGTTCTATGATGATTCTCTGGAAGGGTATTACCTGACCACGGGGCGTACCCTGGCACACTACAACAATGCCGCTCAGACCAAACGCAGCAGCAAGCTCGACACGAAGTATGACGAGGACGTGCTGCTTGCGCCGATTGAAGATGAGAGAAAATTTGGTGATAAGGTAATCCTCAAGAGTGAGTATGGCGAGAGTGAGGCATTGACGGTCAAATATACGGAAAAAGTCAAACCCAAAACCCTCTTCTGTACCTTCCATCACGCAAAGAGCCGCATAAACGCACTCTTCGGTGATGAAGCGGATGAGCTTATATTGACTGCACGGTTTAAATCGGTGAAGGTTGATGTAATCCCTGTGGGGGATGAGGTGGCGTGTAGTTAGTGGTGTTTGAGGTCACCTTGCGTGACCTTGAATCCTTTCTTGAAATATGACAATCTGACATGTTTTTCTCTCCTTTCTTCTTGCTTGTAATATACTTCTGATGTAAGGAGTATGTGATGCGTGAACTACCTAAAATATTCGGTGATGCCAGTGAGGATCTGGCAACACGTTTTTTGGAGCAGAAGGGCTTTGTGGTGATAGAGAGGAACTATTTTGCCCGTAAACTGGGAGAGATAGACATTATCGCGCAAAAAGAGAGAGTATTGCATTTTATTGAAGTCAAATCCGGTAAAGCGGACTTCGATCCTGTCTATAATGTGACTCCTGGCAAAATGCGGAAGGTTGTCAACAGTGCCTATTATTACATGAAAAGTAAGCATCTTGACCTGCCCTTCAGCATTGATGCGCTTATTATTCGTGGTGATGAGGTGGAGTTTTTGGAGAATGTGACGCTTTAGGGCACATCTAAAAATAGGTGCCCTTTAGCTATTGTTGAGAAAACGCTTTTGGGCAAAGTCTGCAAAGCCTTCAAAGAGTTTGCTGTGGTGTTTGTTTTTGTGGTAGACCATGAAGAGATCCCGCCGGAAGGTGAGATTGTGCAGTTTGACTTCAAAGAGCTCTTGGCGTGCCAGCTCTTTTTTGACGGCATGTCTGGAGATGCAGGTGACCGCTTCTGGGTTGCTCAGTAGCAGTGTCTTGACCTCTTCAAATTCGTTGAAGTGCATAAAAACAGGCAGTGCGTCAGCCAGAAGGCCGAGGTGTTTGAGAAAGACTTCTCTGGTACCGGAACCTTTTTCCCGAAGGAGCCACTTTCGGTCGAAGAGCTGATCGATATAGCGTGTGTGCGCTGCCAGGTCGGCATCACTTGAAGCGGATATTTTCAGGAAAATGGGTTTCAAGCAGGTCAAAGTCTATGCGATTGATGAGTGCAATCCTGTTGCGACCAAATATACCAGCAAGAAGTACGACAAAGGAAGCAGGGAGAAGTTTTGACTTTTCTACTCCTCAAGATGTTACAGCAAGAAGCATTCCAAAGAGTAAAATCGCTATAATGCAGTCTAATCATACTGGAAAGGTATCCTAATGATATTGACTGCTGAACAGCTTGAACAATTTCGTCTGCAGGGGTTTTTGCGTCTTCCCGGATTTGCAGATGCAGAACGCTGCGATACGATCCGGGACATTGCCGAGGCGCATTTGAAACATAAAGTGCCTCCCATTGAAACAGAGTTGGAATATGTTGGGAAGACCAAAGAGGAGCGGAAGCTTATCTCTGACGGGAAAGCACATCTCTTTGAAGGGCAGGTGACCGTACGCCGTTTGCGACAGGTTTATCACCGAGATATT
>JAJRRK010000028.1 GCA_024279555.1 Campylobacterales bacterium | reverse complement strand
CAAAAACTCCGAAAGTGCGGAGTACTGCCAGATAGAAGTAGAGAGTGCCGAATCGAGAAAGTCGGTACTTGAAGAGAAGATATCACAAAAATTCAAACTGATTGAAATGATCAGTCTGGATGACGCATACAACAAATAGAATAAAGGATAGCAAAGCATGTCAGTCAATCAAGCGTTGGAAGAGATCCGCAGAGGAACTGCCGAGATTATCGATATGGAGCGTATCGAATCACTGGTAAAGAAGTTCTATGAAACGGGTGAGACCTATACGGTCAAAGCGGGGTTTGACCCTACCGGAGCCGATCTGCACCTGGGCCATACGGTACTGCTTCAGAAACTGCGTCTCTTTCAGAACCACGGAGGACGTGTACAACTGCTCATCGGTGATTTTACCGCGACCATTGGTGACCCGACAGGCAAGAGCGAAACACGCAAGGTACTTGACAGAGAGACCATCCTCAAAAATGCCAAGACCTATACTGATCAGGTATTCAACATTATCGATGAAGCCAAGACCGATGTGGTATTCAACTCCACATGGCTGGAAGCATTGGGTGCGGCAGGCATGGTTGCGCTGACGACAACCTTCAATGTTGCCCGAATGCTCGAACGTGATGACTTTGAGAAGCGTTACAAGGCGGGACAGAGTATTTCCATCTCCGAGTTTATCTATCCGCTGCTGCAGGGGTACGACTCGGTCGAACTCAAATCTGACATCGAGATAGGCGGAACCGATCAGAAGTTCAACCTGCTCATGGGCAGACACCTGCAGCGTACCTACAATGTGGGCAAAGAGCAGGCGGTATTGATGATGCCGATCCTCGAAGGGCTTGACGGGGTGCAGAAGATGAGCAAGTCTTTAAACAACTACATCGGTATCACCGAAGCACCCAATGATATCTATGCCAAGACACTCTCCATATCCGATGAACTGATGTGGCGTTACTATGAGTTGCTGAGTGAAAAATCCCTCGAAGAGATTGCGCAGATGAAAGAGGATGTCGCCGCAGGAAAACTGCACCCCAAAGCGGTCAAGGAGAGCCTTGCCATGGAACTGGTGGCACGTTTCTACGACGAAGAAGCAGCCAAAGCAGCCAAAGCAGCATTCGATCAGGTCTTTAAAGCCAACAAACTGCCTGATGATATGCCTGAAGTCTCTGTGGAAGAAGATATCTGGATCTGCAAGGCGCTGGTTGATGGAGGCATAGAACCTTCGACATCACAGGCACGCCGCGACATCAAGCAGGGTGCGGTGCGGGTCGATCAGGAGAAGGTGACCGATCAGCAGATGAAGCTCACCAAAGGGGAGTACATCCTGCAGGTAGGAAAACGAAAATTTGCAAAAGTGAAGGTGGGGTCATGACATTCAAACCATTAAAAATAGGAAAACACACCATAGAGAAGCCGATCATTCAGGGCGGTATGGGAGTAGGGATCTCCTGGGATCAGTTGGCAGGCAATGTCTCCAAAGAGGGAGGGCTTGGTGTCATCTCTGCGGTGGGTACGGGTGCATATAAAAACCGGATGTACCTTAAACCCGATGAGATGATCGGGAAGGAGCAGCGACCGCTTGAGGCAGAGAACTTCTACTCCAAACGCGCGCTGGAACACATTTTTGAGAATGCCAGAAAGATCTGCGGTGACAGGCCTCTGGCGGCGAATATTCTCTATGCGCAGAGTGATTATGACAGGGTCGTTGCCGATGCCTGTGAAGCGGGTGCAGATATGATCATCACCGGAGCGGGTCTTCCCCTGACCATGCCCGACGCGGCAAAAGACTACCCTGAAGTAGCGCTCATCCCCATCGTCTCCACGGCAAAGGCACTGCGTATCCTCTGCCGTCGCTGGAAGAAGACCCACGACAGACTTCCCGATGCGGTCATTGTTGAAGGACCGCTCAGCGGCGGACATCAGGGATTCAAATATGAAGAGTGTTTCCTGCCTGAAAACCAGCTTGAAGCGATCCTGCCACCGGTGGTTGAAGAGGCGAAAAACTGGGGTGACATCCCTGTTATTGCTGCGGGCGGTGTGTGGGATCATGACGACATCGTCCGCATGATGGAACTGGGTGCGTCAGGTGTCCAGATGGGAACACGCTTCATCGGTACCCAAGAGTGTGATGCAAGTGATGTGATGAAACAGATGATCATCAATGCCAAAGAGGATGACATCAAGCTCTTCAAGTCACCGGTAGGCTACCCTGCACGTGGTGTGAAGAGTGAACTGCACAAGCGTATTGAAGAGGGTACCGCACCCAAGATCGCCTGTATCTCCAACTGTGTGACCCCGTGTCACCGTGGAGAAGAGGCAAAGATCGTCGGATACTGCATCGCCGATAGATTGACCGATGCCTATGACGGCATCGCCGAAACGGGTCTCTTCTTTACCGGAGCCAACGGCTATAGGCTAAAAGAGATCATCACCGTTAAGGAGTTGATGGATAAGCTCATAAACGGAGAAGAGAAGTAGCGTGAAACGCTTTGTACTGCTTTGGCTGGCAAGTGCCGTATGGCTTGTCGCATCCATTGCCATACTGGAAAAAGTAGAACTGAAAAAAGGTGAGTTGCGGCTCCAGTTCAATGATCGGTACAATAAAGGTGCTATTCGTCACTTTACCTTGAAGAACCCCTACAGAGAGATCTTCGATATCCCCAATGCCAGACTCAAGCATAGTCGTATAGGCAAAGGGCTACGTAGTTCCCACTGTCACTCGATACGTATTTCGCAGTACAAACGCAATACCGTGCGCATCGTACTGGAAACAGAGAGAGGATATGGCTGCAATCCATACCGACCACTCTTTTCCTATAAATCCTACCATATTCCGCTTCCTCCGTTCAAGGTAGGGAAAAAGCATGTTGCCAAGAAGAAAAGTGGGAAAAAAGCCAAAACGAAAGTATCTGTTGTAAGCAGCAAAAAAAAGAAGCATGGCAAGCGTAGAAGAACAGTCGCACCCAAAGCCCATATGATTGATACATCCAAAAACATTTATGCCAGAGGAAACGGTGAACTCATTGTGATTGATGCGGGACATGGCGGACACGATACCGGTGCCATTGGTGGTGGAAAACGGGAGAAGGATCTGGTATTGCAGATCGCCAAGCGGGTGGAGCGTCAATTGAAGAAGCGGGGATTCCGTGTCTATCTGACCCGTCGTACGGACAAGTTTCTCAAACTACCGCAGCGTACGCATATTGCTGATAGAAAAGATGCCCGTATCTTTGTCTCCATCCATGCCAACTCGGTACCAAGAAGCAAGCGTAATAGGGTACACGGTATCGAGACCTTTTATCTGCAAAAGACACGTGATGCCAAATCTCAACGCATTGCGGCACGGGAGAATAGGGCGGTACTCAAAGGGGCAGGCACTTCTTTGAGTAAAAAAGTGATCATCGACTCGGTACTCAACGGTCCCAAGATCATTGAGAGTAACAAACTTGCCATTGATGTACAGCGGCGAATGCTTGCCAACCTGCGTGCACACTACAGAGGGGTCAAAGACGGCGGAGTACGCCATGCACCCTTCTGGGTGCTTGTGGGTGCCAGCCGACCCTCTATATTGGTGGAGGTTGGGTATATATCGCACCCTAAAGAGCGTGCAAGACTCTTTACGCCCCGGTATCAGGAGTTGATCGCCAAGGGGATCGCCGAGGGGATACAGCGCTACCTCAACAACCGTAAACGTGAGATAGAACTCTAAAGGAAGAAGAATGAAACAGTTTATCTATTTTATATTGATCGGAAGTGTGTTTTTGTTGAGTGGCTGTGGCGGTCCTGACCGCTCCCACCGTCTGGTGGTCATTGATGCGGGGCATGGTGGACATGACTGTGGAGCACAGTGTGGTGGAAAACAGGAGAAGGATGCGGTACTACAGATCGTGCAGAAGCTCTACAGGGAGTTCAAACGGGAGGGCTACCGTGTCTATATGACTCGGGGGAACGACCGTTTTCTGACACTGGGACAGCGTACCCGTATAGCGGACAAGAAGGATGCGGATGTATTTATCTCCATCCACGCCAATGCCATTGCGAACAAAAGTCGGTTTGAGACAGTAGAGGGCATTGAGACCTATTTTTTGCAAAAGACACGTGATGCGAAGTCGCAGCGGATCGCCGCACGGGAAAATGCCGCAGTCTTGCAGGGTACCGATGCCTTGAGCAAGAATGTCATCATCGATTCGGTGCTCAACGGACCGAAGATCGTTGAGAGCAATAAGCTCGCTATTGATGTACAGAAGAGTATCATAAAACATGTCAAGGCAAAATACCGCGATGCCAAAAACGGAGGTGTCCGTCCCGCACCCTTCTATGTACTTGTGGGCGCCAGCCGCCCTTCTATCTTGGTTGAAGTGGGGTATATTACCAATACCAAAGAGCGCAAGAGGCTCTTTGATCCAGATTATCAGGAGCGTATTGCAAAGGGGATCGTCGAGGGTGTGAATCGTTATCTTGACAATAGAGAAAAAGAGCTTGGAATATAGAGAGTAGATAGCAGGGAGTAAGGAGCAGATAAGGTAGAGTGCGCAAAATTCTACCTTCTACCTTCTACCTTCTACCTTCTACCTTGCTACTTACTTGTAGTTCTTGATCGCTTTTTCGAGGATCTCGGCTGCTGCGGCTTTGTCTTTGAATCCGCTTACTTTCACCCATTTGTTCGGCTCAAGCATCTTGTAGGTTTCGAAGAAATTCTTGATACGGTTGAGCGTATGCTCAGGGACATCTTTGAGATCCTGGATCTTCGCGTAGGTAGGATCGATCTTCTCTGTGGGAACCGCAAGCAGCTTTTCATCTCCGCCTGACTCATCCTCTGTCATCAGTACACCGACCAGTCTGCATTTGATGTAGCTTCCT
>JAJRRK010000027.1 GCA_024279555.1 Campylobacterales bacterium | reverse complement strand
GCCTTGGCAAAGAGACAAGATGTATTTATGCTGATGGCAATTATGCTTGTGCCTCCCAAAGAAAACAACGACACCATCACCTATAGTGCAACGATCAAAAACGGCAAAACAACTATCAACGGTACCTCTTTCTAGAAGAGGTGCAATTCAACTTAACCGTCTTGATCCCGAAAGAACCCTATTCCCCTGTTTTTTCCCTGCTTTACGGCCACTTCTTCTCTCAGTCTCTTGGCAAACATTTCAGCACTTTTAATCGGTCGAAACCTGTTCTGGCGTCTTACTGTGGCAAAGTCTCCCGGTGTAAGATACTTTTTTAATCGTATATATCTTTTCTTCTTCCAATTTTAAGTACCAAGAGTATGAGTTTGCCATTATCTATTTCAAATATAGCCCGTATGCGTCTGGCAATTACAAATCTATAGTGCCTATAGTCTGTACCTTTTAATTCTGTAACTTTTTTTGTTGTCTTGAGTACTTCAAAATTCTCTTCTAAGTAGCGTAGTTTTTTAGCAATAAGCTGTTGTTCGGCATGATTAAATTTTTTTAGGCTGAGTATGGCATCATCTGTTAATTTTAACTTATACACTACTCAAGCCCAAGTTCTGCAAACACATCATCTGCGTCATGCACCTTGACTTTTCCCGACGCAACATCATCTGACATCTTTTGTGCCGTTATGCTGTCTGTATGGTCAAAATAAAAATCCAACGCTCTTTCTATAAGTTCTTTTTGTGTGATATCAAGTGTCTTAGCAAGACTTTCAAGCTCATCTGCCACCACTGAATCAAACGAGATAAGTTTTTTTATTACTGACATCATATATCCTTTTGTATATCTATTTAGATATTATATCAGATAATTAAATGGATTACAAGTTTTTTATTTAAAACAATCTATTACCACAAATCAAAGTCATTGAATCGAAGCTTATGGACTGCAAGAAGCATTTGAGTCAATACTGCAAAAGTATCTGGAAACCAGCTAAAAAAGGGTCGGTTCATCAAGTGCTTTTATACGAAAACTCTTTCTATGTATCTCGCATCGACCGTATGTTGCAATCGCTGCAATGTGCGCCTTGCTGCTATACCCCTTATGCTTCTCAAACCCGTACTGCGGATAGCGTTTTGCCATCTCTGTCATCTCCCGGTCACGCGTCACTTTTGCCAAAATACTCGCGGCGGAGACTTCGGGTATTTTGGTATCAGCTTTGATCATCGTTTCGATATTCTCTACACCAAATGTGCTGTTCCCGTCAAAAAGATAGTGTGCTCCGGGAAGTGCTTTTTGTATCTGCCGCAACCCTTCGCTGATGCATCTGGAAATGCCCATACCATCTATCTCTGCCGCAGAGAAAGAGACAATATGATGCTCAGACAGTGCCACGATCTGCGGGAAAAGCGCTTCACGCTTCTTTTCGCTCAGTTGTTTGGAGTCCATCAAACCATCAATCGGCGTACGCAAGATCACTCCAGCCATCACCAAAGGGCCTGCCAGAGGTCCGCGTCCTGCTTCGTCAATACCGCAGAGAGGCAGCTTATACATTGTGATCCTCCAACGCTGCAATCTGCGCTAAAAATTGTGTTTCCAGTCGCTCACTTACACGGAAGCTATTCTCTTTTGCCTGCGCATATACCAATAGCACCTCTTTGCTCCCCATGATCTTCTTTTGACATGCCAAGATCAATATCCCCAACAGCCCTATGATGGAAACACCCATATGACGCGCAATCTTTCTTCCCTTTTTCTCATCTATAATTAAAGGCAGTTTCATCTCAACAGCAAGTACAATCGCTTCACTCTCGCCCGCATCGAGGCTTTTGGAGAGGAGTTTATGGAGCATCCGGTCTGTGCTCTTTTTGATCACAAAGAACGGATCACTTAATGCATTCTTCTCTCTGAGACACACTTCATCATAGACCTGCCCAGGAACGATCACCTGCGTAAAGAGTGCTTTCAATATCTCCATTCTGCCGATATTATGTAGCACTATCAGCGTCGTAGCATCACTCACGATCAGCTTCACGCAACAAAGCCTCTATGGTTTCCATATCTTCGTCAAGATCATAATCTGTCGTTGGAATGTTCACCACCGTCAAATACTTCAGCGTCTCCTCTTTGGTTAGGTCAAGCGCTCTTGAGAGTTGCCCAAGAGAGATATCTCCTTGATTGAATGCTTTAAGCACAATACTCTCCATAACCCCATGCTGAAGCACACTGTCATCCAATGCAGTCGCGATCCCCAAGGGTTTACCCCGCTTGGTAATCATGACGAATTCATCATTCTCCAACGGCTTCGTAAATGATGACGGATTAAGCTGTAAATCACGAATACCGACTGTTTTCATAGTATTTTCCTTTATGTACTATTAACTATAAGTACATCATACACTGCTTACATTAAACCTTGCTTATGTAAGTAAGGCTAAAAACGCCTCCCCATACCGCTCATACTTCACTTCCCCGATACCATGCACCTCCAGCATCTCCTCCTTGCTCTGCGGTTTTTTGGCACTGAGGTCTTTGAGGGTCTTGTCAGAAAAGACAATGTAGGGAGGGATTCCGTTCTCTGAAGCGATATGAGAGCGCAGCTTGCGCAGTTTGTCATAGAGTTCGGCATCATAGTCATCAAAATAGGTCACCTTGCGTTTAGGGGCACTCTGCTTGACACTGAGCCGCTCTTTTTTTAGCAAAACGGTATGCTTCCCCTTGAGTACTTCAACCCCGAAAGTTGTCAACCTGTAAACCTTGAACTCCCCTATTTCTACCGCACCAAGTTCCAAAAGCTTGTCACCGATGGTCAACCACTGTGCTTTGGAGTACTTTTCTCCGATGCCGTACACACTTAGATTGTCATGCCCGTTTTGCAGTATGCGTTGTTCCCGGCTGCCACGAAGTATATCGACAATGTAGTGCAGCCCAAACTTTTGCTCGGTACGGGCGATGGCAGAGAGCAGCATGCGTGCGGGTTCGGTGATGTCAATCTTTTCACTCTCCGGGGCGGCACAGTTGTCACATTTGTCAACACAGGTTGCTATGGTGTCATCGAAGTAGGCGGCAATACTCTGATGGCGGCACTCTTCCGAGTTGGCGTAGCGTACCATGCTATCAAGTTTGTTAAAGGCATGTGCCTTGTAGGGGATATCGGGCAGATCTTCTATGAACATCTTCTGCTGCACGATGTCAGCCGCAGAAAAGAGCAGCAGCGTTTCCGACTCCAGCCCGTCGCGCCCCGCACGACCTATCTCCTGATAATAGTTCTCCAGTGTCTTGGGCATCGTCATATGCACCACAAAACGGATATTGGACTTGTCAATACCCATGCCAAAGGCGATGGTCGCTACGACGATCTGCACTTTGTCCGCTACAAAATCACGATAGGTACCGTTCTTCTCTTCGGTACTCAATCCTGCATGGTAAGGACGGGCTTCTACGCCTTTGCTCTGCAGAAACTGTGCTACCGATTCGGTCGATTTGCGAGAGAGTGTATAGACAATACCCGACTCTCCCTCATGTAGCTTCAAAAAGGCAAGCAACTGCTCCTTGCCGTCTTTGATGCGGTGTTTGGCATGGATGGTCAAATTCTCCCGAAAGAGCGACCCTCTCACCCGTTTGGGGTTTTGCAGTCCAAGATTGGCAACGATGTCCTCTTCGACCATCTTCGTCGCCGTGGCGGTAAAAGCGGCAATAGGCACGGTAGGAAACTGTGCCTTGAGCAGTGAAAGTCTACGGTAGTTCTCACGAAACTCATGCCCCCATTCGCTCACACAGTGCGCCTCGTCGATGACAAAGAAGTTGATGTTCAAGTCATGCAGCAGGTTCAGGAAGTAGGCATTGGTCAACCGTTCAGGCGCCACATAAAGCAGCTTGATCTCACTCTGCCGCAGCTGCGCTTCGATCTGCTGACTCTCCTCAAGGCTCTGCATCGAAGAGAGCATCGCCGCGCTGATACCGTTGGCTTTGAGTGCTGTCACCTGATCGTGCATGAGTGCCAGCAGCGGCGAGACCACCACCGTCACCCCTTCCATCAGCAGCGTGGGCAGCTGATAGCAGAGCGATTTTCCGCCTCCTGTCGGCAATACCATCAGCACATCTTCCCTGTGCATGATTGCATCGATCACCTCTTCTTGCAGAGGACGGAACTGCTTGTGCCCGAAATAGTCTTCCAATATCTCAAATTTACTCATAGCAGAAGTGTAACGCGTTTTGGAAAAGAGTGGGGTAAAATATGTCAGATTGTCATATTTAGAAGAACTTGTACCCCACGCCCCACACCGGATGGAAATAGTTATGGGTATTTTCAGGATCGATCTTGTGCTTGAGACGGTTGATGGCAACATTGACAGCATTGTCGTTGACACCCTCACCCTCACTGCCCCATGCCTCTTCACGCAGGTAATCTCGTGTCAACGGCTTGTCAATGTTCTTAAGAAAAGTATGCAGGAGTCTAAACTCGAGATTGGTCAAGGAGACCTCATCACCGTCAGCGGTAACGCTGTGCTGTGAGAGATCAAGAGTGAGCCCTTTGTACTTGAGCTTCTCCTGTTTCTGTAAAATCCCTGAACGCTTGAGAAGTGCTTTGACACGAAGGATGAGCTCTTTATGGCTGAAGGGTTTGGTCATATAGTCGTCACCACCCGCTTCAAATCCTCTCTCAAGATCTGCCTCTTTATCTTTGGCAGTCAGGAAAATGACCGGAATATCGTAGCCGATCTCTCGCAGGTAGGAGACAAAAGCACTCCCCTCCGTCCCGGGCAGGTTACGGTCGACGATCATCAGTGCGGGAGTCTCCTCTTCGAGGAACTGCTCCACATTCTCGGTGGAGAGGAAGCCGGTTACACTAAAACCCTCTTTCTCCAGATGGTATTCGATCAGTTCGAGGATATCCTCTTCGTCTTCGATAATGACGATCTCTATTTCATTCTGCATAAAAGTATTATAGCAAAATCAGAGCTTCCCACCCATACGCGCAAAGATAATACGCTGGGAGATACTGTCAAGACGGTCGATGATCTTGAGATTCTTGCGGATGTACTTGAGTAGATTGAAGTACTCTTCAGCTTTGCCATCGGCTTCACCCATCTTCTGCAACACACTCTTTTCAAGCAGTGCATAGATATCATCTGTCTTGGCATACTCCACATCTATTTCAATGGCGAGTTGTTTGATCTTGTCGTTATCATCGAATGTTTTGAACATCTCGATGGTTTTTTCAAACGCATTGATGGTACAACGGTTGATACTGAGTGACTCTTTGATGAATTGGATGATATTCACATCCTCCTCATCCATCATGCTTTGCATATTTTTAAGATAGTTATTGATATTGGTCTTGATACGGTTGAGTGCAGAAGTGATCTTGAGGTAAGAGACCATCTCTCTCAGATCTTTCGCTTCGGGGGTGTAGCGTGCAAAAATCAGTACAATATCGTTATCGATCTTCTCTGTGCACTCATTAACACACTTGACGGTCTTGCGTATTTCTTCAAGCTCATGTGTGTTGCCGCTTTCGAGTGCTTTGAGCCCCTTTTCATTCGCTTTTGCCAGTATCTCTACCGTTTCAATCACTTGTGAGCGCACATCACGCCTTGCTTCCTGGTATTTTGTCAGCATTATCCAAATCTCCCTGTAATGTAATCTTCTGTCAGCTTCTCTCCCGGGTTGAGGAATATCTTCTCCGTATCGTCATACTCGATGAGCTCACCAAGATACATGAAAGCAGTATAGTCGCTCAAACGGCTCGCCTGCTGCATATTATGGGTAACAATGACCACGGAGACCTCATCTTTGATCTCGGCGATCAACTCTTCGATCGCCCCGGTCGAGATGGGGTCAAGTGCCGATGTGGGTTCGTCAAAGAGGAGCACACGCGGCTTGAGCGCAACCGCACGGGCAATACACAAACGCCGCTGCTGCCCGCCGGACATCCCCAGTGCACTCTCGTTGAGACGGTCTTTGGTCTCATTCCAGATCGCCGCACCTTTGAGTGCCGTCTCCACACGATCTTGTAACTCTGTCTTGTTCTTGATGCCCGCCAGTCTGAGTCCGTAAGCGACATTGTCGAAGATGCTCATCGGGAACGGTGTGGGCTTCTGGAAGATCATTCCCACTTCCTGTCTCAGACGGATGAAGTCGTTCTCCTTCTTGATCTTGAGAATGTTCTCCTTCTCACCGTTTGCCTTGTAGAGGTTGATCTCTCCCTCGTAGGTATTACCCGGATAGAGATCGTGTATACGGTTCATCGCACGCAGCAGAGTCGACTTGCCGCACCCACTCGGTCCGATCATTGCGGTGATCTTGTTCTCTTTGATGGGGAGGTTGATCTTTTTGAGCGAAGGCTTCTCCACACCCGGGTAGGTGAAGGAGAAATCCCTGACATCCATTACAATACTTTCTGCCATACTGCTTTCCTTATTTCTTATTTCTTATTACAAATCGACCGATTAGGTTGATACAGAGTACGATCATCGTCAAAATAAACGATGCCGCCCATGCCAATTCACGACTCGCCTCATCCGGGTATGTCGCCAGATTGTAGATGCTTACAGTCAGTGAAGGGAACTGACCGTTCAGATCCATCGTGAAGAACTGATTGTTCGCCGAGGTGAAAAGCAGCGGTGCTGTCTCACCGATGATACGGGCAAACGAAAGTAGTATCCCCGTCGTGATCCCCACCTTCGCCGCCTTGATCACGATCTGCAGGATGATCTTGTGCTTGCTTCCCCCAAGGGCGATGCCTGCTTCACGCAGCTCTTTGGGGACAAGGGCAAGCATGTTATCCGTAGTGGAGATGATAATAGGGATCATCATGATCGCCAACGCTACGATCCCTGCCCAGCCGTTGTAGCCACCAAAAGGGTCGACCAGCAGCGCAAAGACAAAAACACCGATGACGATGGAGGGAGCCGACATCATCACATCAGAGAGGTTACGGATGACCGATGCCAGTTTGCTTCCGTGCCCATACTCCCGCAGATAGATCCCTGCCATCATACCCAGCGGTACCGCAAGGAAACTTGCCAAAATCGCCATAGTGAACTGCCCTACCAGCAAGTTGCGTATCCCCCCCTCTACCAAGTCGTTGGTAAATGTACTCCAATGAATAGAGGTGATCCCCTTGTAGCTCAATGTAATGAGTATCCAAAAAAGAAATCCTATACCGATCACTGCCGAAAGGGTCGATAGCCCCAGGATGAGTTTGTTTACAAAGAGTCTGTTCATCATTTCGCCTTTTTACCAAAGAAGTAGAACTTCGCCGCAGAGATGATGACGAAGCTCACGACAAAGAGCACCAGTGCCAGATAGTACATTGCACTCATCTCAAGATCCTGTGCCTCGGCAAAGTTGTTCGCCAACAGTACCGGAATGGAAGTGGTAGGGTCGGTGATCCTATGCGGCAGGCTCATCACCGACCCGATGAGGAACGCCACCGCCATCGTCTCACCCAGTGCACGCCCCAGCGCCAGAATGATAGACCCGATGATCCCGCCTTTGGCATAGGGCATGATCACATCTTTGATCACCTCGAACTTGGTCGCGCCCATCGCATAGGCTGATTCTTTGAGCACCAGAGGGGTGGTATTCATAGAGTCACGGGTAATGGATGCCATAAAAGGAATGATCATGATCGCCAGTACGATCCCGGCAGTCAGCAGTCCCACGCCATCACCACCGACAGTTTTTTGTACGATCGGTGCAAAGTAGAAAAGCCCCCACATCCCGTAAATGATACTCGGAATGGCTGCCAGAAGTTCAATCGCGACAGATACACCCTTGGAGATCTTCGGTGAAGCGATCTCCGTCAGAAAAATAGCGATCCCCATCGCAAGCGGGGTGGCAATGACCATCGCGATGATGGTACTCAGCAGCGTTCCGACAATGGGAATAAAACCACCAAAAACACCACCTTCGTCATCTTCATCCGCTTCCCAGGTCTCATTGAAGAGAAAATCGATACCAAACGCATGCATGGCATCCTGCGCATAGGTAAAGAGGATCGCGAAGATCCCCACCAACAGGAAAAATGAAAGCGTTGCCGACAGAAAAGAGAAGTTTCTAAAGAGTTTACCGCTCATTCGTAACCTTTTTCATTGACCGCACAGTGGCGGTTCTAAATTGTACGGATTGTACAAGAAGAGTATTACAATTTGATTACGGAGAGAAAGTTTGGCTGTGCCAAACGTGTATTGATCACTGTGATTGGTTGTTTGGGGAGGGAAGCACGCAGGGCAGTTTACCCACCCTACTGAGGTTTAGAAATTACTTGATACCCTTGGCTTCCCAGTACTTTCTGATCGCATCTTTGGTAGATGCAGGCAGTGGTACATACCCAAGCTCTGCCGCTGCTTTGTCACCGTTTTTGAATGCCCAGTCAAAGAAGGCAGTCACCTCTTTGTTCTTTTGGGCTTTCTCTTCAGGAAGCAGGATGAAAGTCGCCGCTACGATCGGATAGGATGTTGCACCGGCAGGATCTCCGATAACCGCATAGAAGTCGTTGTCCGCAGTCCATGTTGCATATTTCGCCGCATCCTGGAAAGAAGCAACGGTCGGATTGATGAATTTGCCTTCTTTGTTCTCAACCTGTGCCGCAGGCAAACCAAGCTTGATCTTATAAGAGTATTCAATGTACCCGATGGAGTTCTTGATCTGCTGGATATTTGCAGAGACACCGGAGTTGGATTTTCCGGCAACTACTTTACCTGCCTTCCACGTCGGTTTTTTGCTCACTTTGAACTCAGGGTTGATCTTGTTGAGGAAATAAGTAAAGTTGAATGTCGTACCAGACTTGTCCGCTCTGACACATGTCGTAATAGGCTCATGAGGAAGCTTTAAACCCTCATTATTTTTAACAATAACTGCATCGTCCCAAAACTTCGCCTTACCCGTAAAAATCGCATCAATTGCGGCACGGGAGAGTTTGAGTTCACCATCCTTCACGCCGTCAAGATTGTAGGCAAGCACAATGGATCCTACGACTGCAGGGAACATATAAAGCTTTGCTTTTCTCAATGCTTTAGGCTTGAGAGGCTTATCCGATCCGGCAAAATCAACCATTCTTTTTTTGATGGACTTGATCCCGTCACCGGAACCGGTTGGTGTGTAATTCACCTTTTTTCCTGTCGCGGCAAAATATTCTGAAGTCCATGCCTTATAGACTGGTCCGGGGAAAGAAGCGCCTCTTCCTTTGAGCTCATCTGCGTTGACTGCTGTCAGTGCTACCGAAGCAGCGAGTGCTGCCGTGATGATCTTTTTCATTGTCATGTCTGTTCCTTTTTTTGGTATGCGGTATTGTAAAAAAAATTAGTTACAAAACTGTTACAGCTGTATTGTTGGAGAATATAGGTGTATAGGGGGGGAAAGAGACCGCGCACTAGGCGATACGGTAGATGTAGTTGATTGCATCCATCAGATGCCGGTGTACGGTTTTGACCTTGGAGTATTGGGAAAAGAGACGCTGTACATACTCCCACTCTTCGTAGATCAGCTCCATCGCTTCCTCTTCGGATACGGCAAAACTTTTGGCCAGTCTCCCGGCAAGCTTTTCGATCTTTCTGTCATCAATATTGGATATCATCCTAACCTCCTGTTCTGTTGGGATACAACATCATAGGAGAAGATGGTAACATTTTGGTTACAAACATACTTGTTGCTTAAGCTAATGAGTACCGGACTTTTGTAGTGATTGTGTTTTTGTTTCTATCAAATGTACTGATTCAGGGTCAAGGGAGATGATTTTTAAAACAATCACCATAGAAATAACAATAAACCCTATCAGCTGGATCTTTGACATGCCCACTCCTTGTAAAAAAGTAAGGGCACCTCTAAAACCCCTACATCCCCATAATGGGTTATTAGAGGTGCCCGTAATATATTTCTATCACCAAATTGACCAGTACCAAATGAGACAAAAGGTTTACCTATGCGGCAAACCCTTTGATGACAAAGAAGATGAGTGCGGAGAGTACCGCTGCCGCAGGCACAGTGATGATCCATGCTGCGATGATCTTTTTGACCATACCACGCTTGACATAGTTCTCTTTGAGCGCTTTTTTGAGTTTTTTGACAGCTTTTTTCTGTGCTTTGTGCGCCTCTATGAGCTGCAGTTTCTTGGCAGGATCTTCATTGGTACAGGCATCAAGGTCGGCTTTGATCGCATGCAGTTTCTCTATCTCCTCTTGCAGCTTCTGCTGCTTTTCTCCCATATTTTTGCTGTCAAGCCATTCGCGCAGGAAACCGACACCAAAGACCGCACCGACGGCAATATGTGTCGAGGAGACCGGCAGTCCCAGCTGAGAAGCGATGACCACGGTAATGGCCGCTGCCATCATGATGGAGAAGGCTCTCATCTGGTCAAGCTCGGTGATCTCCGAACCGACTGTTTTGATGAGCCTGGGACCAAAGAGCGCCAGTCCCACAGAGATACCCACACCGCCGACCACCATAACCCATAGAGGAATCGCTGCCTTTTTAGAGATGGCAAGATTACTCAGGGCATCATTGACCGCAGCCAAAGGACCTACAGCATTGGCGACATCGTTAGCTCCGTGCGCGAAACTGAGCATTGCCGCTGCGAAGATAAGCGGAATGGTAAAGAGCAGGTTGATATCGGCACGGCTCCCCTCCATACTTCCAATACGCTTGACTACACGCGGTTTGACCATCAAGAAGGTTACCACCCCACCAATCACACCGAAGATCAGTGCTACACCGAAAGTAGGCTTCTTCGTCTGTGGCAGGAACGAAAGTACGGAAGTGAGATCTTTCCAGACATGCTTAAGCCCCTTGAGCGTCAAGTAGGTCAGGAAGGCCGCCGCCATGATTGCCACCAGTACCGGCACGATCTTCTTGGCTGCGGCGATCCTATCCTCTTTGTAGAGGATCTGTGATTTGATGATATAGAGGAAGATTGCAGCGATTACCCCACCCAGCACAGGAGAGATGACCCATGACGCAGCGATCTTGCCCATAGTCCCCCAAGAGACGATAGCAAAACCGCCCGCTGCAATGCCCCCTCCAAGTACACCGCCGACAATGGAGTGCGTCGTAGAAACAGGTGCTTTGAGCCATGTGGCAAGGTTGAGCCAAAGCGCAGCCGCTAAAAGCGCTGAGGACATCGCATAGACAAAGAGCATCGGGTCCCCGCCAAATGCTGCGGGATCGATGATCCCTTTTTTGATGGTACCTACCACATCCCCGCCGGCAATGAGCGCACCGCCCGCTTCAAAAATGGATGCGATGATGATCGCCCCGCCGATAGTAAGCGCCCCCGCTCCCACAGCCGGTCCGACATTGTTCGCCACATCGTTTGCCCCGATGTTCATCGCCATATAGGCACCGAAGATCGCCGCAAGTACCAAAAAGCCGCCATGTGTTGCATGGGTCACAATGCTGTTCGCATAAAAGGCTACCACCACCGCGAACACTGCCCCTAAAATCATTTTGATCGTATTGTTCATTTGCACTCTCCCCGTTGAAAAAATCGTATCTTTTATGGTATCAGGAAAATACTCAAAAGGAGTTGTGAATGATTGTGATAAAAGAGAGAGAGGGAAGAAGCAAGGGAGAGTGTGGCACACCGGAACATTTCGCTCCGATAATGCTGTTAAAATTTAATGATACAGTCTAACTGTACACGCTCATAATCGGGTTCCATCCCGGCAATTTTACTTTTACTCTCATAATATTTACTGAAGAAGAAACTCCCGGCGAAGTAGAGCTGTTTTCCCATTTTGTATTTTGCACGTATAGCATGCCCCTTGGCAGCTGTCCCACCCCCGAAGTTATCCGAGTCGGAGTAGGCACCGAACACTGCATCCTCCTGAATATCCGTATAGGAGTACTTGACCTGCCAGTCACCGATCTTCTTTGCCTTACCCAATTGGAACGCCAGATCATACCCGAAGTTGTTGTCGCTTGCAGCTGTATTGTAAGCGACAGAGGCAGCCACCTTGAACGGCATCCCGAAGAGATCATCAAATTTGAGCTCTGCAAATCCTTCAAGAATATGGTAATCATTGACATACTCTCCATTGAGTACCGTGTTTCCTTTACTTTTACCAAAAAGTTCCGTGTTTCCTTTAAGGCCATCATAAAAATAGAAACCGGCACCCAGATTCAACTTGGCAAAATCGAGTGTGGTTTTACGGACATACTGGGCAAGAAACAGGTTGACCGTGTCTCTGGCTACGGAATTCTCTTCCAGCGTAGGCTGATTCACTCCCAATGTGATGATCTGTGTATCATCCTTGTACTGATAGTTCACCCCATTCAATGAAACGTCGTTGTCCCAAACGAGCTGCGATTTGATGGGTCTGTACATCATGTAGGGCTCTCTACCTATTTTGACCGTATGGTTACCGGATTTATATGTCAATCCAAGAACATTAAAGCGCAATGACTGAAAAAAGTAGTCACTCAGCGGCTTGTCATCAAGAAATGTCTGATTCCCTGATGTAGGATTACCAAAACCACTTCGCATCCCCACATTGACATGGAACTCATCGGTAAGGTCGATCGTGCTTCCCAGTCTCAAGCGGTATCTGGTCCTATATGTATTTTCCGTATCGTCTCTTTCGATACTCTCATATCTCAATCTCAAGTCACCCTTGAAGTGAAATCTCTCTGAAAATTCCTTCTCGAGAACCGAGACATCACTCTTGAGTGTCGTCTCTTTCGCTTCCTGGATGCGTTCGTGCGGGTGCTCGACATAGACATCCGCCGTTGCTACCGATGCCACTG
>JAJRRK010000026.1 GCA_024279555.1 Campylobacterales bacterium | reverse complement strand
GAAGAGGAAATTGCAATAGAAAACTTAAAATAAACTGAATTTAAAATTATTTTAAGAATAAGTGGGTACAATCCGTCCACAAAAAGAGTTTCTGCCTGCAGATTCTCTATTTCAAACAAGGATTAATCATGAAAATGACAAAAGTCGTAAAACCTCATGAAGTACAGAGAGACTGGGTTCTCGTCGATGCAGAGGGGAAAACCTTCGGTCGTATCTTGACAGAAGTCGCAGCGATTCTCAGAGGTAAGCACAAGCCGTCGTTCACACCGAATGTTGACTGTGGTGACTATGTGGTCATCATCAATGCCGAAAAAGCAAAGTTCTCCGGTGTAAAACTGGATGAGAAAGAGTACTTCACACACTCTGGTTACTTCGGTTCCACTAAAAGCAAGAAGCTCAGCGATATGCTTGAGAACCATACAGAAAAGCTCTATAAGCTTGCAGTAAGAGGCATGCTTCCAAAGACAAAACTCGGTAAGCAGATGCTTAAAAAACTTAAAGTGTATGCCGGAAGCGAGCATCCACACACAGCACAGATCAACAAAGGGGCTAAATAATGGCAACTATCTACGCAACAGGTAAAAGAAAAGCGGCGATCGCTAAAGTATGGATCACTCCGGGTAACGGTGAAATGCTTATCAACGGTAAGACACTTGACCAGTGGCTCGGTGGGCATGAGACACTCAAAATGAAAGTAAGACTGCCTCTTGAAGCAACAAAACAGCTTGACTCCATGAATATCAGAGCAACAACGCTGGGTGGCGGATATTCCGCACAGGCTGATGCACTCAAGCACGGGATCACTAAAGCATTGGTTGCTTATGAGCCCTCTTTCAGAGCTATCCTCAAGCCTATGGGTCTTCTTACCCGTGACTCCAGAGTTGTCGAGCGTAAGAAACCAGGTAAGAAAAAAGCGAGAAGATCTCCACAGTTCTCAAAACGTTAACATTTCTTCAAAAAAAGATAGTCGGTTACTTTATTCGGCTACTCTCTGTCGAAGCGTTTGCTTCGACAGCTACTTTCACCTCTTCAAACGCATACTCTTTCTTTTCTATATTTTCGGACTTGCCGCAATTAATTGGGATTGACGAATAGATAGGCACCGATGGCAAACGCACTGGCTGCAACCACGCGTTTGACCATCACACCGATATTGTTACCTACCTGACAGGAGGAGCACTGTTTGTATTTTTTAGCTTCGTATTGGGCGTAGAAGAAAAAACCGATCATCAGAATGATGACTATGGGAAAAGCGATTTTGTCGAAGGTATACCATCCTTCAAGTGTGCTTTTTGAAATCGAAAAGAGAGGTAGTAGTAAAGAAATGAACATGAAGAAAAGTAATTTGTCTGCAACACTGACAAAATAGACCTTTTTGCTTTCTGGAGGACAGAATGCATCGGAAGTGTCTGGCATATGTCCTTTGCCTGCAAGGGCTTTGATTGCTTGTTCTCGTTGGTGGGGAGGTATTCTATCGATTAAAGTTGTATTGAAAAGGTAGTCCAATGTACGTAAAAATGTAGCCGCTTCTTCAGGATCGTTTATCTGTTTTGTCTGCATATTTCCTTTACGATCATCATAAACGATGCTGAGAGTTTGATAGCGTTTTACCATAATGGGAATATTGTGAAAATAGCTTGTTTTTTCTGTTGAATCAAAGGGATTTTTTTGTGTAATGACCCTGGGATTGGCATAGGGGATATACTTATTATGTTCCCTGATAACCATTAGCTGGTAGGCATAACCTATTTCAATGGCACTGAGTGAATCAAGATTATGTGCTTTCATGGTATCTATAATGTCTTCAAGCATTTGTTCGTAACTGCCTGTAAAGTTTCTAACAGGACCAGCATTGACGTTGATACTCTCATCGGGATATTGTTTAAGTACTTGAACCATGGGTGTCCCCTTTAAATGCTTTTCAAAGTCAAACAGCAATATTGAGTCTGAAAAAAATTTGGAAAAAGAGGGAAGAAGATCCGGACAGGATCTTCTTCGTAACGTGTATGTTTAGTGGCTTTTGCTTACAACGACCAACATTTTGATGTTGATAACGACAAATCTGATAAATTGCCAGATAATGCATGTACGCAACTTTCTGGCAAAGGCACCTGGGATCATTGTTAGGTTGAACGAGTCACTTTTTGCAAAATTGATTTCTTCTTCTCTCATGTTTTCTCCTTTAAATTATTCTGGGATAAGTGTCCAGCCTGGCTTGAGCTTTGCTTTGTAGATGAACATATGGTGAAGGATATGCTTGATCCAGTGACCTGCAAGTCCGATTTCGCCAAATGTATAGTCTGTATCACGTCCGGTACCAGGATACTTTTCAAAGTCAGGCACAACGGGGTAGACAGTCATAGCCGCTGCTGTGCCGTCAAATGCCCCTTTCCCTGCAGAAGCAACACATGCTGCACCCATTTCTGCCATCGATGCTTCGTGGAGATGCGCATTTTCACCCTCTTTGATCATATCACAGATAGAGTGCGCAACCGCTTTCCCGATGATACCTGCCGGCATACCTGTTCTTGGTGGTGTCGGGTTGATCGGTGTACCATTTGGTGACTTCATAGGCTTGGAGATGAGGTGTGGAGGCGCGAAGGCAATACCACAGGCAAACATATTTTTATAGTCAGGATTTTGATAAGTACGAGGCCAGTCGCTGGCTTTCCACTCCTCATAAGGTTTTGCAGTGTAATCCGCGTCAACTTTCATGAATCCGTTTGGTGCGAAGATTTTGTCAGTCATGTCTTCACCGTTCTTATCATATGCTTTCAGGCCAACACCGGCAAAAGGAGGAATGAGCATAGCAAAGTCGAACTCTTCTTCACCCGTACTACCGTCGAGCAGTTCGTACTCAATTTTTCCTGCTTCGACCTTAGTGACATGCGCACCAATGAGCCATGGCACATCTCTTTCTGCAAAGAGTGATTCAGCAAAAAGCTTGGAACTGACGACATAACCGCCTACTTTCATATGAAGACCACCCATACCAAAGTCTCCAAGGAAGGATTCGTTGGAGATCCATTTGATCTCAAGATTATCTCTGACACCTGCTTTTTTTGCTTCATGCTCAATGTTGAAGATGTACTCAAATGCCGCTCCTTGACAGGTACACATACCGTGACCGGTTCCAACAAGGATCTTCTGCTTTTGGGTTTTCGCTTTTTCGAAGATCTTCTGCAGTTCGAGATTGGCATGCATTGCATGATCTGCAGTACATACAGATACAGTATGTTCTCCAAGCTGCCCTTTCCCGTCACCCAGTCCCGGTGTCGCATCGAAGTTCAGTTTTGGACCGGTGGCGTTGATGAGATAGTCATAGGTGATCTCCTCTGTTTGACCCTCTTTGCCCTGACCGGTATATTCAATGGTGATATAGGGCGTATCGCTGTCCGTTTTCCCTTCAGGGTGAATCGATACCGCTTTTGCCTGTCTGTAGTCGATACCTGCTTTCTCGTATACTGGAGCAAGTGGAAATACGACATCCTCTTTGGTCATTTGTCCTACCCCTACCCAGATGTTGGAGGGGATCCAGTTCCACTGTGAATTGGGCGTGACGACCACTACTTCATGTTCGTCACCCAGCCACTTTTTCGCAAATGTTGCGGCAGTGTGTCCTGAGACCCCACCACCCATTACTACTAATCGTGCCATAGTCTTCCTTCTAAAAGTTTATTGTTGCGTATTCATTGTAGAGCAACCTCATTTAAAATCTATTGAATTTATCTAAATTGCGTCGCCTTATAAGAATATATTATTACAATTATAATTTAATATGCAAAGAACTCTATATATGGATGAAAGGATATAAAATATATATCAAATTATTTGATGAAAAGAAGAGAAAAAGTATCTGAATTAAGATTGTTCCCATATCCTATAGAAAAGTTATGTTAAAATCTTCATCAATAGCTGGAAAGGGTGTATGTATTGAAACTTCGATCGAAAGTGGTCTTTTTCATGATGATGTTGACGGCAGTACTCGAGGCATCACTTTGGAACAGTCCCTACTCTGCAGAAGAGACCCGCAGCAACACGCTCTTTACTGTCTTTACCTCCCCGCCTAAACACCTTGACCCGGTTCGCTCCTACAATGCCAATGAGTGGGCTTTTTTGGGACAGATTTATGAACCTCCTCTGCAGTACAATTATCTCAAGCGTCCCTATGTCCTCGAGCCGTTGACTTTGACGCAGATGCCTCAGATGGAGTACCTGGATGAGAATATGTCTACCATAGATACGGAAGTAAAAAATCCGGCATATACGCGTTACCGTTTCACAATCAGAGACGATATCTACTATCAGTCCCATCCGGCTTTTGTGAAGGATGTAAAGGGCAGGTTGCAGTATGGTACGCTTACGGCAGAGCAGATCTCATCAATCGGTTCAGTCGATGCGCTTCCCCAAAAAGTAAGCCGGAAACTGTTGGCAGGTGATTATGTCTATGCAATCAAGCGTATGGCGGTACGGCAGAACCATTCACCTATCCTCGATGTGATGGCGCAGTATATTGTCGGATTGGGGTCGTTTTCGCAGATGATCACGCAGATTGCAAAACAAAAGCAACACAATGGTGAAAAGCTCGATCTGCGTAGCTATACTATTGATGGGGTAAAAGTGCTGGATAACAAAACTTTCGAGATCATCATCCGTGGAAAATACCCGCAGTTTCTCTACTGGATGAGCATGAATTTCTTTGCGCCTATCCCGTGGGAGGCTGATCTTTTCTATCAGCAGCCCGGATTGCGTGCGAAGAACATCTCTTTGGATACCTCTCCGGTGGGAACAGGGTCTTACTATCTGGCAGAGAACAACCCCAATCAGCGTATGGTACTCAAACGTAATGACCATTTTCATGAAGCGCATTACCCCTCGCTTACTGAAGCCGAACAGAAGCGTTCGGCTGTCTCTGCGGAGCTGTTGGAAGATGCCGGCAAGAGGCTGCCTTTCATCGACAAAGTAGTCTATACGCTTGAGAAGGAGAGTATTCCGCTTTGGAACAAGTTTTTGCAAGGCTACTACGATGCGTCAGGGATCGGCTCCGAAGCCTTCGATCAGGCGGTGCAGATAGGTGCTTCGGGCGACATGGGACTGAGCGATGCCATGAAAGCCAAGGGTATCCGTATGCACAGTACGGTGCAGCCCTCCATCTTCTACATGGCGTTCAATATG